>CALHGI010000558.1 GCA_938029995.1 uncultured cyanobacterium
CACCCCCTGTTTGCCCACCAGCAGCATTCGCCCCTGGGGCTGAGCTGACAGCGTCAGTAACTGCTGCTTCAGGTTTTCCTCCAGGATCAGATCCGGCCACAGCACCCGTTCTCGATTAGGATGGACAAATCGATCCGCCGCCACCGCCCGGGTGGGCCAGATAGGATCTGGATTTTCCGCCAGTAAATAATCCACCCACTCAGGAGCCAGTTGCAATTGGCTACCCAATAACGTCGGCGCTCCCTCCACACGACGCAACACCTGGAGCTCCAGCAATGATTTCGGCCCCGTTAGTAGTGTCCGAGCCCGTCTGCGCTCCGTATCATTGCGGCACAGCACCCGCAATGCCAGCGCCACCGTGGGTAAGGAGCCCGCCATGCAGTGGGTGCCCGTTTGCAAATAGTGGTATAACTTGCCATAGCGCACCTGCACCTCCGGTGCCAGCACCATCAGCACCAGCTGCTTTTCAAACAAACTGAGCCCTAGCACCGACTGCATTGTGGGCAGTCCCAAGGCAATCTTCTTTGCCCGACTCAGTAATATGCGATGTTCTAAGGTTTTTTGATAGCCCAATGCCGGACGCTTAGTCGCTGGGCCATCTGCCTGGCCGCCCGATTGCTTTTTGGGCTGGGGAGCCACGTCATCATAGGCCCGATTCTTAATTGTAATTAGGCCCTGCCACCAGTCACTCGTTGCCCGATCAGAGGACGTTTTCGCTACTCGAGTGACCGCCTTCAAATTTTTGCGCTGCTGTGCCACCGTCACCAGCAATAACCGCTCTAACCACGTTAGTTCGGTTTCCAAATAGGCCCAATTGTTTGCGAACGGAATACCAGAACCCATTAATTATTTCAGGCAACAATGACGTCAGGCAATAATGACCGCAGGCGTTTACTTTAAGCACCGTAGAAACTCAAGGGGGAGCCCATCAGCGTCAGCAATAAACGCTACTTCATACACTCGGTCTCCAATCATTTGCTGGCGAGGTTCCAATAATACGGTGAGTACCATATTCTGCGAAACCGCATTCTGCCGGAGGTCATCGAGCCAGGCTGGTAAACTTTGTGCCCTCTGGGTTAAATCAAACGATAAGTGATAGTACCCCGTATAGTGCTCATCACTAAATGCATCCGCCGCCGGTTTCGGTTCCGGCACCTGCATTAGTTCAATGCGGCCCCCCAGGCCTTCCATCCAACAGGCCAGGGTGATACCAGCCGTGAAGCGTTCCTTCACCTCAAATCCCAATAGCTTATAAAAAGCCATGGCTTGGTGAATATCCGTCGTTCGAATCGACGCATGGTGCATGGTATCTCTATGGCTAAATCAGCTATTTACTCAAAAAACTTTAAATATCGATAGTCATTCGGCACACCTGGTTCTTTTTCTAAATCAAAATTAATGACTTCCCACTGGGGCACCTCCTGGGAGGATGGGCTAAAGACTACGGGCAACCCATACAGTTTGGGTGTGCCCTTATCCACCTGCCCTCGCCAGGGTGCACTATACTCCAAATAGGATTTCACCAAGGGGCGATAGCGCTCTGCAATAATCACCCGCGTTGCTCGATAACCCTCGGTGTACAGGCGGTCCAAGGCTTCATGAATCTCAAACCGAATACCGTCGGGATGGGTATGCTGTCGATACCAATTGCCCTCCCATTGTCTCCAGTGGCGACCCGATTGCACATGGACCAAATCCCGAGTATCGAGGCTAACCTCAAACGCACCGTGACGTGTACATAGGTAACTATCCGTCAGAGTCAAGGCCGGAATCGTCTGCCGACAGTGGGGGCATTTTATTTCTGGTCCATAAAACGGATACTGAGAAGCAGAATTTATCATGCAGGTTTAGTAAAACATTGATATCCAGGCTGGATATGCCTGTCTCAACTACCTAAACGTTGAGTCCAGGAAAACCCATGACACGTGAACAGACTGCGACACATCAAAAACAAGATCAACTGATGACTTGCGATCGCTTAAGTCGTTGCCAATTTAGACGATGCACCAGCTTAGTAAACGCTCACCATGCCAGGATTGTATCCAATCAATCGTCCCAAAGAGCAGCAACGTTCGCCTTATTATAACGGGAGGTAAAAGTACCGTACTTGAACCCTTACATACATTATTCCAACGGGTTTTGCCCATCCAGTTTATCTATCCAGATGGCCATCGTCAGGACCCCCACGTCAATTCTGGTTTTTTCATCCAATTCTAGGTAAGTCATTCCGTGCTCAACTCCGTCCCCATCAACCCTGCCCCCCATAGCCCTTGGCCGGTGCCAGATCTCTCCCCAGCCGCCTTCATTGCCCCCAACGCTACGGTCATGGGTCGTGTGGAAGTGCATCCAGGGGCTAGCATTTGGTATAACGCCGTGGTGCGCGGGGATGTGGAGTTGATCCGCCTGGGTGCCCACAGTAATGTCCAAGACGGGGCTATCCTCCATGGTGATCCAGGCCTGCCCACCATCCTGGAAGACTACGTCACCATCGGTCACCGTGCCGTGGTCCACAGTGCCCACATTGAGCGCGGCTGTCTGATTGGCATTGGGGCCATTATTCTCAACGGTGTCCGTGTTGGCGCAGGCAGCATCGTCGGTGCAGGGGCCGTCGTTAACAAAGACGTTCCCCCAGGCTCCCTGGTGGTGGGAGTGCCGGGAAAAGTGCGCAAGACGCTGTCCCCCGAAGCCATGGCAGACCTCGTCGACCATGCGAAAAAGTATGAACAGTTGGCCTTGGCCCATGGTGGGAAAGGAACCAGCCTTGGATTTGTCTAAGAGACGCAAAAGTATATGTGCCCGTTAGCCTGGCTCGGTGCTGCCCAGTGTGGTGCCGATGGAGGGCTGTGCTGCCTTCGGATTTTGAGTACAAGGATGCCGCCAAGATATAGCACTATATAGCTTGGTGCAGATAGTGCAGGCCATGTCTAAAGCTTGTAGCTATTGCGCTGTGGTGAACTATGGGCGGCAGGCCATCACTCACCACTCCGTCCTCCAATCTCCCTCCCCATGACCGCCAAATTTCTCCAAGTCGACGATCGTCTTCAGACCAACCTTAATCAGGTCCTCGACCTGACCTGGGCCCGTTTTCCGGCCCTAGCTCAAAACCAGATTGCCGTTACCTGGCTAGCCTACGAGCCCCCCTACATTGTCAATACGGGAGGAGCCCTCAGTTCTGATGACTTCTGGCAACAGCGACCGAAGGGAGCCAGTTATCGAGGGGTGGAACTGATCTATCCCGCCAGTGTGGTCAAGCTGTTTTACCTGGTGGCCATCCACGAATGGCTGGAACGAGGCATGACCCAGAGCAGCCCAGAACTAGAACGGGCCATGCACGACATGATTGTGGGCTCTAGTAATGACGCCACAGGCTATGTGATGGATGTGCTCACTGGCACCACCAGTGGCCCGGAGTTGCCCCCTGGTCCCTTTGAAACCTGGAAACATCAGCGGGACCTGGTCAATCGCTACCTCAAAACTCTCCAGTGGCCAGAGTTAGCCACCATCAACGCCAACCAAAAAACGTGGTGTGATGGTCCCTATGGTCGTGAGCGAGCCTACCTAGGAGACGGATATGAAAATCGTAATATGCTCACCACCGAGGCCTCGGCGCGATTACTCCACAGCATTGTGGGTGGTGTTGCGGTCAATGCAGCCCGGTGTCAGACCATGATGAGGTTTATGACTCGGGATCTTGATCCTCAGGTCCTAGCGGCTGATCCAGACAATCAAGTGACTGGCTTTTTAGGGGCAGGGGTCCCCGTCGATACCCAGGTTTGGTCAAAAGCAGGGTTAACTAGCAAGGTGCGCCACGATGCCGCATATATTGAAGCCGACGGAGCACACCCTTATTTACTAGTTGTCTTTACGGAAGGGACTGAGCATAGCCATAACGAAGACATTTTGCCGTTTGTCTCGGCCCAGATTTTGAGCCTGATGCAATCCCAGGATATGAGCCAGTGAATAGCCTGAAATCCATCGTTCAAACTATAGGGAATAGCGAAAAGTGTGATTGAACATCGGGGATGGACGCAGCTGACCGCTGAGGGTATGCAGCGGTTGGACATACGAGTATTCCGAATGTTGACAGAGAAATACGCCAAAATGCCCTATTAACGATTTAATTCAATTTGATATAAGCAACACAGAGGCGGTGTTCATCCTAGGTCACACTGAGCATAGGCTGATCCTGTTTTTATGATCAGGCCACCTAGGACTGTTGATAATTTTGGCTAGAGGTGCATATACGATGACAATTTCAAATCTATTGGGGCGCTATTGCTTGCATGCAGTAAAAACAGTAGCTATCAGCATATCTTTGCTGGCAGTTGCCCATACCTCTGCCCAGGCTCAAACCTATGGTGCAGATAGTTTGGAGAATCTTTCAGCGCCCTACATTGTCGGGGCCACTGGGATTAATCCTGCAAAGCTTAAGGAAACAGCTCCCGTAGACATTGCCCAGGTGCGGCGACGGGGCCGTCGGGGCCGTGATGGCACAGCGAGTGATTTTGTGGGTCTGGGGCTTAGCCTGGGTACAGGGGATGGTGACGGTGCCCTGGAAGAGCTAGGTCTAGTGGCCATCAGTAAACTCAGTGTCACCCCCCAGCTAGCTGTGCGACCCACTGTAGTTTTTAATGATTCGGTAGCTGTTTTGGCTCCGGTTACTTATAACTTTGAGTCTCCAGTAGAGCTGTTTAATGCCAATCTCTTTCCCTATGTTGGCGGTGGCATTGCCATTAATGCAACTGAGGATGACATTGCGCCCCTTGTCAGTGCAGGGGTAGATGTTCCCTTTAGTGAGCGACTGACCTTAAATGGTCAAGGTAACGTGACCTTAGCTGACGATATCACCCTCAATTTTATGGTTGGGCTGGGCTAGAACATCGATGGTTTGTTTTAGTCATGACGATTGGTTGTTGCTAAGTGCAACTGCATCTAGCAAACTTTTCAAGGCGTTGCTGATCCTTGGGATGATTTTGGATGAACCATACCGGTCTAGATTGCGTCTGAGTTGATCGGTTCATCCCCTAAATCAGCAACGGCAATTTTTCAAAACTTCAACTGTTCAAAGTCTCAGTAGTTTACTAACCGACAGCAACTATACCAATCTTATAGCTGCTGTCGGTTAGTAGTTTTAACCTCAGTACGGGATAAGAAATGGAGGGGTTGAGTAAGCTGAAACTACCAAAAATCATTCAGCTAACCCCTCCGATGTCCAGTTTAGAAGAGCTTTTCTGTCAAATTGATGACGTCTGCCAACTCTTCGAACCTCAGTGGCAGACCACACTCATTAGCAACGGATTACGCCATCGCCATTG
>CALHGI010000559.1 GCA_938029995.1 uncultured cyanobacterium
GAGCACCTGATCTCCCAAAATATCGTCAGACCCAGGCCGGATCAGGCAGTGGGTCTTTAGCAGTTGAAAGGGCTGAATGGTCTGCTGCTGTCGTGCTTGAATGAGTTCCTGGGTAATGGCTGCCACCAGTTGTTCAATGGCAAAGGTCATCACCATGGGCTGTACCCCAAAGGAGGGCTGCTCTGAAACAAAATGCTGGGTAACCAAGGAACGCTCAACGAGGGCAGCCAGCGCCGTAATCACTCCGGCAGGGTTGGGAATCATTAAGTGGGTTTGTAGCCGACAGAGGGCAATGGGTTCTTGCCAAATAGTGAGCCAAAAGAGAAGTGCTTTTTCTAGGGTCCCCAGGGTTTCAAATTGTTGTTGCAACAGGGATCGGATCGGGTCTGGCAAAATAATCGTCTCTTGCTCTAGAAAGAGTGCCGTCTGCCCTGCGAAAATAGTTCGAATCGTCCCAGCCACTAATTTGAGTGCTAGGGGGTTATGGCTGTAGGTCCGGGCTAAGGTGTTTAGCTGATGGGATTGACCACCACAGCCATTGGCGGCCAGCACCTGAACCGCCGCATCCACCGATAACCCCGGCAGGGGCAAATGGTGGAACCGATTTAATGGGTGAAATTGGGGGGGTAAGGGCTGGCGGCTAAGGACCAATAAACAACTGCCATGGCGAGGACGAGAAATTGTATGGAGAAAATCTGAATAGGTTTGGAGTTGGGGTTTATTGACATCGTCTAAAATAATTAGCCTACGCCCCTGCATTGTTTGGAGCAGCTGTTGTACCCCCTGCTCCACCGTGTCCATGGCCCCATCGAGCAACTCCGTTAGGAGGGCCTGGATCGGCCCCTCCCCTATCGGTTCTCCCTCCCCAAGCCCCTGCCGAGGGCCCGCCAACGACCTATGGAGAGGCCCGTTCACCGAACGCCAAATCACACTTTCAAAGTCTGTCTGCAGTTGTTCCGCTAGGGCTAAGGCTAGGGTGGTTTTTCCATTCCCCCCCAGGCCACTGATGTTGATCAACTTGGCGGCGTCCGTCAGTATCCAGGTCCGCAGCTGCTGCATCTCTGGCTCCCGACCGTAGAACTGCTCAATGTCTGGGGCCTCCCCCCAATCAACCCGCCCTGGGTTTACCCCAGGCTGCAATGCCGGGGCATTGGGGGGGTCGTCAGACAGCTCGGCTATTGCTTGCCAGGTGTCCAGACCAACGGTGTGGCAAATGGCGATAAAGGCCTCTTGTTGAATGCGTTCACCCCGCCAAAATCGGCGGAGGGTGGCTCGGGAGGTGTGGGCGTCCTGCCACCAGCGGGCGGTGCTGGTTTTGGTCCAGCCCCGGCGTTGGCGGGCCTGATTTGCGATCGCAAGCCCCTGTTCCGAAGCCCTAATAGACTGACCCATATCCATTCCACCTGATTTATCCTGGGGCCTCCCCTATCCTAGGGCCTGCCCCTATCCATATTCTGACCCTCCCCGCGCCATTCCCGATGATTGGAAAATTCAGTTGGAGAATTCAGCAGCAAACATCAAACTGAGTCAAAGAACTGAGTCAAACTGAGTCAAGGAACTGAGCCCCAAACTGAGCCTATTTCGCCCGCTGACTTGCTTAATCTGGAACCAGTTCACCCCCTGGAGGTCCCACACCATGGCCCAAACATCACTGTCCCACGCCGGATTGTCCCACGCCGGACTGTCCCACGCCGGCCCCACCGCTGGCCTATATGTGCAAGACCAGCCCCTGGCCTTTCCCCTCAAACATACGGACGTTAAGGCTACGGTCAGCGGCAATATTTCACGGGTAAAGGTCACCCACACCTTTGAAAATCCGTTTACCACCGTCCTGGAAGCCATCTACGTCTTTCCCCTGCCCGATGAGGCCGCGGTGGATACCATGGTCATTCGGTTTTGCGATCGCACCATCCAAGGCCGGATTGAAAAGCGAGAAGAGGCCCAGGCCATCTACGAGCGCGCCAAGCGCCAGGGCCAAACCGCCGGACTGCTAGAGCAAGAACGGGCCAATATCTTCACCCAGTCCCTCGCCCATATCCCGCCGGGGGAAGAGATCGAAGTGGTAATCAGCTACAGTGACCAGCTGACCTACAAACAGGGCTCCTACGAATTTGTCTTTCCCATGGTGGTGGGACCGCGCTATGTACCGGGCTACCCCATCGCCGATGCGGACATCGCTCAGGGCTCAGCCCCAGCCCCCATGACCCTCAATCAAGATACGGATTTAGTCCCCGATGCCCATCGCCTAAATGCACCGATTTTGCCAGCTGGGGTGCGGTGCGGCCACGATATTCAAGTAACGGTAGACATTGAAGCCGGATTCAATCTTTCAAACCTGCAATCCCCCTCCCACCAAATCGTTGTGGATAACCAGGAGACCGTCACCCGCATCACCCTGGCGGCCAGGGACACCCTACCCAACAAAGACCTGATCCTGCGTTACCAAGTGACCGATGACGCCCTCCAAACATCCCTGTTGACCCAGACTGATCAACGCGGGGGCCATTTTGCCGTCCACCTGATTCCCGCCCACAGCTACGACACCGCCGCCTATATTCCCAAGGAAATGGTGTTCCTAATCGACACCTCCGGCTCCCAGGCGGGCGCTCCCCTAGCCCAGTGTCAGGCCTTAATGCAACGCTTTATTAAAGCGCTCCATCCCCAAGACACCTTTAATGTTGTTAACTTCGCCAATACGACCCAGCAACTGGCCAAGGTCTCCTTGGCGAACACCCCCCGCCATCGCCAACAGGCCCTGACCTACGTGGAGCGACTACGGGCCGGTGGGGGCACCGAGATGATGCGCGGCTTTAAAACGGTCCTCAACTTACCCCAGCTAGACCCGGAACGAATTCGCAATATTGTTCTCTTGACCGATGGCTACATTGGTAACGAGACCCAGATTTTCGCTGAGGTGCAGCGTTCCCTCACCCCATCCAGTCGTCTCCATAGTTTTGGGGCTGGCAGCTCAGTCAATCGCTTTTTACTGAATCGCGTGGCCGAATTGGGCCGGGGCATTAGCCATGTGGTGCGCCATGATCAAGCCATTGACCAGGTGGTGGATACGTTCTTAAACCAAATCAACAATCCGATCCTCGGCAATATCTCCCTCCATTGGGAGGGACCTGGCAACGCCCCCAGTTGCTATCCCCTGGCCCTGCCAGACCTATTTGCCGAACAGCCCCTAATTCTGTTTGGCCGCAAGCTCGACCAGCAGCCCGGAACGTTGCGAATTACCGGCATTAAAGCCGGTGGCGAAGCCTTTGAACAATCCTTTGCCATTGGGTTTGAACCGGCGGGAAATCCGGCCATTGCCCAACTGTGGGGTCGGGCCAAAATCAAAGAATTAATGAACCACATGGTCAGCGGTGAAACCACCCAGGGGGTAGAGGCCGTCACCGAAACTGCCCTTGCCTATCAGCTGCTGTCCCAGTACACCGCCTTTGTCGCCGTCGGTGATGAGGCCACGGGGGAGGCCACGGGGGATGTCAAAGGGGAACAGGAGGCCATGGCCATCCATGTGCCAGTACTGATGCCAGACGCCATTAGCTATGGGGGCGTGTTTGGCTCGGCAGCCAGCCCACCGCAGCCCATGAGAGCCCGCATGGCCATGCCCATGGCCAAACCCGCGGCCAAACCCGTGACAAAAAAATCAGCGGCGTCCCGACTGGGGGGCCTGTTTAAAAGAAGGTCTGCCCCCAAAGCCGATAGCCGGGAGGCAGGGCAGGCATTTACGCCCACGGACGACAAAGCCCCCCTGCCTGGGGAAGCCGCGGACAGGTTTGCAGACAGGTTTACGGAAGCCGCGGATGAAGAGATTAACCTGGCCTGCGTCGAGGCGGATGCCGAGCTAAGCCCTCCATCCGCTCCGGCGGCCGAGGAGAGTGGGTCCACACAGGCCCAGCCCTCCACCCCAGCCCAGCAAATTCAGATTCTGACGGCAGATGGCCTCGATGACCCTGGCCTCGAACAGCTCAAACAGCATCTGGCAGACCTACGGCTGGTCGCCCCCCAACCAGGCAACCTCGTGTTTGAACTGGTGATTCAACAGGGACGGGTAAAACGGGTGATGCTGGATGAAGCGGCCTCGGCCCCTCAACCCGCCGAGGTGGTGGAAAAAATTCGGCGGATGCTCCTCACCTGGCAGGGACCCCAAGCCCTCACCGCCCCCCTACGCTTAGCACTGCGCCTTAACCCTTAACCCAGTCCAAAGCCGCCTTTCGCCCGACAGTCGCCCCCCAGTCCAGCCATTTTCGCTGGACTGGGTTTCTGGACTGTGTTTCTTTGCTGCGGATTTGGCACAATAGCTTAGAGCGCTTAAAGAGGCCAGGCCCATGGATACAGCAACGCCATCGTTTAGCATCGTCATTACCACCTATAACCGGTTGGAATTGCTGAAACGTGCGATCGCAACCGCCCTAGACCAAACCGTCCCCTGCCAGGTCATCGTGGTGGACAATGCCTCCACCGATGGCACCCAGGCCTACGTCGAAAGTCTGGGCGATCAGGTGCTATACCATCGAAACCCCACCAATGCCAACCATTCAGGCGCCGTCAATGCTGGGGTGGAAAGGGCCACGGGCAGCTGGATCAAACTGGTGGATGACGATGACTATTTAGCCCCCACCTGTATCGAAACCATCATCCAGGCGATTAAACAACGGCCTGAAGCCGTGATTTGTTCCTGCCAGGCCGCCCAGGTCGATGGCGATGGCCAAGAGCTCAGTCGCACCGCCATCACCGGACCGGGGCAGGTGTTTTATATCCCCCAGGCCGACATCCACTACGGCATGTTTCTAGAAGTAGTCCCCTTTGGCACCCCGATCCAAGTGGCGGTGCGCCGCGATGCCTTTATCAAATCCGGCGGCTGGGATCTAACCATGACCGGCTTTGACGATATTGACTCCTGGATTCGGGTCGCAGACCATGGCGATGCCCTATTTATCAACAAATGTCTCACCTACCGCACCGTCTGGCCCGGCGGCTACGATCAAAAAATCACCCTACAGCGTCGTCTAGACACGAATATTTTGATCAAGGAACGGATCTACCAGCACATCAGCCCGAAGCATCAAACTAAGCTGCCCCAACTCCAAGATATCCGCCGGTACCTCAGCCTGCATTGGATGATGGTCGCCCTCAAACAAAAACAATTACCCACCGCCCTCAGCTTCGGCCTACCGGCCATCTTCTCCCCCAAGGCCTGGCGGCTGCTCCAACAAGCCATCAGTTTTCGCAAACAAACAGCCACCGCTCCCATTAATAAGCTAGTCCTCAACTAGCGTTCAGCCTAAGGACAACAAGATATCTAACAACTCCCCGCCCCCATCCCTCCATGACAGTAACAACAACAATCTCCTCCTACCAAGTCGGCGGCAGCCTCCACGCCCAGGCCCCCACCTACATTGAGCGCCAGGCTGACGACCACCTCTATGAGAGCCTAGAGCAGGGAGAATTTTGCTATGTGTTCAATACCCGACAAATTGGTAAATCTAGCCTACGGGTCAAAACAAAATATCGGCTGGAACAGGATGGCGTATGCTGTGCGGCCATTGACCTGACTAACCTGGGCAGCGACAACGTCACAGCTGAAACATGGTTCATGGGAATTGCGGCAGAGCTATGGCGCAGCCTGCGCCTGGGGGGCAATTTTCAGGAATGGTGGCAACAGGGCGATAGTCTCTCAGACGTCCATCGCCTAGAGCGATTTATGAAGGATAAGGTCCT
>CALHGI010000560.1 GCA_938029995.1 uncultured cyanobacterium
ACACCATCAAAAAAGGCCAGGATACCCTGGCCTTTTTCGAAACGCCCATTAATGCGAAAACGTTTGGCACTCAGCGGTTTGCCATGGTTCCCAGGCTATTTACGAGCGCGGCGACCCTTGCGGCTAGACGCCCGCGACGACTTTTTCTTCTGATGGGCTGCTTTTTTATCAGATACGACCGCCTTAGCATCCTGATTAGACCCAACAGAGGTGGTTCCCTGGGCCGCTTTAACCTGTTTCACCACAGACGGCTGGGGCACCCCCAAAGGCTGATGGCCTAACAACTCCACATTCACCACCTTGCCACCTTGACAAGAGATATGGCGCATAGTGACCGACATCTGGCTCAAAGGCACCTTAATTCGGTAATTACTCACCCTGGATGTGGCCTGGTTTATGACCCCAACCACATCAATGGCCACAGAGCGTGACTGGTAATCACTCACAGTAGAGCAACCTGTCGTTGTCATACCCACCATAGGAGTGTCCTCTTACGAAACTGCGTCCAAGGATAGCGCTAATTTCTAAAACTGCAACCCCGTCTGTTTTAGAGGACAATTACCCACGGGGTAACGGTTCTGACGCTTTCGTTAAGGCCCGCCCTAGGAGGCCACCACCCCCCGCCGCACCTCAGACGAAAAACTCGCCGTTGTCACGCCCTTACCACTGCTGGTTTTAATCAAAGACACTCGAAACCGTAAGTTAGGCGTAGCAAACCAAATTTTTTCCTCAGCCGCTGCTCGATCATAGGCGGTCGTCAAAATAAAGGTGCCATCCTCAGTTAGGTTGTAGGTTCCCACAGCTTCCATGGTTTCCGCATAGCCCTGCTCTCTCAAAAGCTTTCCCGTCGTTGCACTATCGGGGACAGGGACCAAAATCGTAGACCCTTCAATCACCTGATCTTCATCCCAGTCCGACTCGCCCTCCCAGCTCATCTTGAACGGACTCACAATTGCGTCAGGAGAAACCTCGTAGAGCTGACACAGCGCTACCACCCCAGGGGCATCCACATCAACGGCTTCAATGTTAATCGTAGAGCGGACTTCTTCAAAGTGTCCAAATGCTAGGTGATGGGCGCTACGTTGCGATCGCCATTCTCCTAGGGAGTGTTCAACAAAGGTTTCAATATCCATTTAGAAAAAACGAGGCTTGCACTAGTTTAGTTTTGAACAGATCTACAATTCTATCTCTTAAAATAGCCCCCCTAATAGGCAAAATCCTAGCGGCCCTGGCTGCAGGGCTTATCCCCGGCGACGTTCCTACAAGATTTCCATACTGCACCAGGGCCGCTATTGGCCATCATCTGATCGATTGACACCCCAGGGCACGCCGGACAATCGCTGGATTCATAGGTGTCAGCAGGCGGCACCTATGAATCCAAGAAACAAACAGAAAGCCTCCAGAAGCCCAAGACGTTGTTGTCACGTCCCCTACTTCTGAAGGCTAAAAGCATTCCTAACCAACCCTATTGTCAGTCCATCTATGGATGGCGACCATACGGTGGATTAGTCATCCTGGCTCTCCGCGCTAGGCTGAGCACCAGCTACAGAAACACCCACAACCTTGCCACCAAGCTGAGCGATATTACGCATTGCCTGGGACATTTGACTGAAGGGTACCTTCACTTGGTAGTTGCTAGACTTTGCAACATCTTGACGAGCCACGCTGGCCACATCAATTGTCACTGCACGGGAGTTATAACCACTCAACCCTGTGCAGCCAGTTGTTGTCATTCCTGCCATCGGTCATTACCTCGCAATAAAATCAACTTTCCAAGCCATCTGCTCCATAAAAATGGAGGACGTTTAGGCTTCTGAAATGCTGACGATTTTTGCACCAGAGCGTTGCATTGTCTGAATTCGCTTAGATAGCTGACCAAAGCCAACTTCTACGCTGTAGTTACTCTGTGTAACCCGAGAACCAAAGTTAGCCTTGGTTGCAACAATGCGGAAACGTTTGCCAGTGTTGCTATAAGCCCCTGAAGCAGTGGCCGGGGACTTAATTTTAGTGCCAAGATTGCCCGCAACATCACTGATCAGCTTTGCAGATTTACCAGTATCGTTAGCCGCATAGCCACGATCTAGGGCAAACAAACGGTTAAACGCAACATTCTTAACACCGGTTTGGGTGCTAGCACCACAGGCATAGGGAACAACGTTCTCACCAAAAGCAGTCAGGTACTCATCGCTACCTAGGTAGGAATCGATTTCAGCATCGTAGCCAGCCGTGTTATAGGTCTGCACATGGGCAGAAATCTCAGTTTGATCCTGGGGGGCACGGCCCAACAAATGCTTGAAGTTCAGCTCAATAAAGCGATAGGGAGAGGAATTATCAAAAAAGCGGGCTTTATAGAAGTCCGACGTAGCCACGGCTCTGACAAAGCCGCGCACGGTAATTTCGCCGTTTCTTAACATCGACTCTGCACTAGTGAGGCGCTGACTCTCTAGCACATGGGCATTCCCTAAAACCTGCTTATAGACTGCACGAATGATGACTTGCAAGTCTTCTTCTGTCGCGTTGGGGCGCAACTCAACCGCAGCATTATTGATCCACAGTGACATAACCGTTTCTCCTAAAAAATAGCAATGATTAAATGACGAGTGACGTTGGAAACCCTGAAAACCTAAAACAACACAATTCCAGCAGAGAATACGTTCTCTGCTGGAGAAGGCAATGCCTAAAACTAGTTTGTTTCGGTAATGCTGAGAATTTTGCCGCCAGACTTCAGAATAGACTGAATGCGCTGGGTCATTTGGCCGTAGGAAACCACATACTCCTGCTTACTTCTGCGGCCAATGGCAGCAGAAGCAGTGGAGGTCGTTACCGAGATTCGGAATCGCTTATTAGTACTACTCCGACCCGTTCCGCCCTGGGGCGTTGAGATTTTAGTAGCCAAGTTACTACCCAAATCACTAATTAATTTGGCTTTGTTGCTACTATCGCTTGTGGCGTCACCCCGAACAATGGCGAACGTACGGTTAAAGCCAACATTCTTGATACCCGCTTGGGTTTGGTTACCGCGAACAAAGGGAACCCGATCTTCGCCAAAGTTAGCGATGTACTCATCGCTATCGATGTAGGCGTTAATCTCAGCGTCGTAGCCGTACTCGTTGTAACGAGCAACATGATCAGCAATTTCTGCTTGATCCTGGGGCGCCCGACCTAAAAGGTGTTTGAAATTTAGTTCAATAAAACGGTAGGCCGATGAACTCTCAAAAAAGAGGGAGCGATATAGCGCTGACTGGGCTACTGCCCGGACAAATCCTCTAACTGTGATATCGCCGTCACGTAGTAGGGACTCAGCACTTGTTAAACGCTGACTCTCCATTACATGTTGGTTGCCTAAAACTTGCTTATATACAGTACGGATAACCGTTTGCAGGTCATCCTCGGTTGCATTGGGGCGAAGTTCAACGGGCACAGCATTGGTTACCCAAAGTGCCATGGAACAATCCTCCGAAATTAATTTGAGTTTGCTAAAGGGCTTACCGCTAGAGCTAATGAAGTCAACATTGCCCATTAGATAACGGATAGCGGGCTAACTAAGAGTCTCGAAATGTCAGCACATTGAGGCTTAAACGACACTTTTTATGATTGACCACATCCGAGTGGAAACCGGTCGTTCCCTCTACGGCAAAGTGCCGTTCCAGATGTGGAAAAGGTTGAAATATCCGTTTAGTAGAGGCTGTTCGATCAGCCCTACGGCCATTAATAACTGACACTCAATAAAAGCGCCCTATATTAGACTGATATCGGATTTTGAGGACCAAATGAGAACAACTTTACTTTTTTTAATGTTTTTGCTGGTATTTTTGTTGATAAAAAGTAACAAAGAAGACAGATCGTTGGCAAGGCATGCCGACACGGATCTGTGAAGATGTTTGCCTGTCAGGCCATAATTTCGGTGTTTACCAAAAAAATAGACATGCTAAAAGACTACCCTGATGCCAGGGTAGTCTTTTAGCAACAATTACATCAAAAGAGATTAAACAATCTCAGTGATGCTAACGATCTTGGCGCCAGTACGGTGAATGCGCTGAATCTGGGGCGTCATCTTATCAGCGGATACGATGTACTCGTTCATGCTGACGCGACGTGGAGAATCAAACTTAGCAGCAGTGGTCT
>CALHGI010000561.1 GCA_938029995.1 uncultured cyanobacterium
GGTGACTGCCGCCTCTTCTGCCACGGGCAAATCCGCCGTACCCGCCGTAAGAATGGCAATGGTTCCTGGATATTCCACCGCAACAGTATTTGGCTGTAGAGCACAAATGCGGGCAGTTTCGTGGTATTTCAAATTGGGCAACAACTTTTGCAGTTGTCCATACACATCAGGCACAATCCGTGTTGCCATCACCACCGGATTTTCCGGTTCCATGGCCTGAAAGATTTTGACGAGCTGATCGACTGTTTTATCTTGACCCCAGATCACCTCTGGAAAGCCCGTGCGCAGTTTGCGATGGTGATCGATTTTGGCAAAGCTATCAACGGGCTGATAGTCCAAATGTTTGAGCTTATCAAAGGCTGTTTCTGGGGTGAGCTGCCCCTGGGCAACGGCGGTTAATAAATCATGCAATGCAGCAGGCTGGGTCACAGTGTCAATGGAAAGTTGGAAGGACGGTTTTTAGGCTAACGTTTTTTTGAAATGGTTGAGGATTTTGTTTTGATTGGCCCCGTGCTAAAACCGTGATGCTAATTTGCGGCGGCCCTGGGACCAGTTTACGAATCTACAAAAACTTGGGGCCGCCTTCCACCGGGCCTATCGGTTGGTTTATGGCCTCAATCAACCCTGGCAAAAAAACTAATTCGGGGTGGCCATGGGTTTCACTCCGATTCTGAGTTTGCCATGGCGTAATAGTAAGAATTACGCAGTTGCTGATTTAGGGATAGTTTGATTGGAGACATCCTGATTCATGACATCACCATCCGATTGGTTCATTCCTTAAATCAATGAAATCAGCAGCAGCAAAATCGCCTCTAGGCCTGTTTAGAGGCCCCTATGCTCAGGGCCGAATGCATTTGCCCTGGTGCTGTCCATCGTTCATACCATGGGGTAAACGGTGGGCGCAAAGCTATATTTAGGAGAACTTGGAATGCATCGATCCATCACTAAATGTGCAATGTCTAATCCCCTGGGCGTGGCCATGCTCCTGCGGACCGGCTTTGCACCGGCGCTGCTGATTTTTCAGTTAGCCATAGTCCTAAATCCGTTTTATCAGCCAGCCCTGGCCACATCTGAGGGATCACAAACCACCAGTGCTCCCCTATTGGCCCAAGCCACTTCAGACTATGGCGAGGCCCAGCGTCGCATTCAACAAGCCCTGGCAACCCAGGCCACCGACTTAGATTTATCACGCTTAGATTTACAAACACTCCCGGTTGAAATCGGTCAGCTAACCCATCTGCAAACTTTAAATCTTTGGGGTAACCGGCTGACGACGGTGCCCGCTGAAATCGGTCAGCTAACCCATCTGCAATTTCTGGAACTGGGTAACAACCAGCTAACGACCCTCCCCGCTGACATTGGTCAGCTGGCCCAGTTGCAAACTTTAAATCTTTGGGGCAACCGGCTGACGGCGGTGCCGGCTGAAATTGGCCAGCTCCCTAAGCTACAAACCCTGGATCTGGGCAACAACCAGCTGACGGCGGTGCCCGCTGAAATCGGCCAGCTGGCGAATCTGGGCTGGCTGTATCTGAGTAACAACCAGCTGACGGCGGTGCCCGCTGAAATCGGTCAGCTGACGAATTTGCAAACGCTAAATATCGGGGGTAACCGGCTCACGACAATCCCGGCTGAGATCGGTCAGCTGGCCAATCTGCAATGGCTGAATCTCTATCGAAATCAGCTGACGACTGTCCCGGTGGAAATCGGTCAGCTGGCCAATCTAAAGGTCCTAGATATTAGTAAGAGTCAGCTGACGACAATCCCGGCTGAAATCGGTCAGCTGGCAAATCTAGAGGACCTGGGTCTTTATGAGAACCAGCTTAAGTCTGTGCCCGCTGAAATCGGTCAGCTGGCCAATCTAAAGGTCCTAGATATTAGTAGAAGCAGGCTTGGGGAGGTCCCGGCTGAAATCGGTCAGCTGGCCAATTTGCAATGGTTGTACCTCGGTGGCAATCAGCTGACGGCAGTGCCCACTGAAATCGGTCAGCTGACGAAGCTGGAAGTGCTAGATCTGGGGAACAACCAGCTGACGGCGGTACCGGCTGAAATCGGTCGGTTTGCGAATTTAAACATTCTGGCCCTTGATGGCAACAAACTGACGGCGGTGCCCACTGAAATGGGTCAGCTGGCGAATCTGCAAGAGCTGTACCTTGGGGAAAACCGCCTCCGGTCGGTGCCAGCTGAAATCGGTCAGTTTGCGAATTTGAATATTCTGGCCCTTGATGGCAACCAGCTGGCGGCGGTGCCCGCTGAAATTGGTCAGCTGACGAGTTTGCAAAGTTTAGCCCTTGGCGACAATGGGCTGACGGAGGTGCCGGCTGAAATCGGTCAGCTGGCGAATCTGCAAGAGCTGTATCTCCATCAGAACCAATTGAGTAAATTGCCTGCTGAGCTTATGCAGCTCTCCAAGCTCTATAAACTGGATATTTCAGATAACCAGTTTACCGCCCTGCCATCTGAGTTGGGTTTACTGCCTGAGCTTGACCTGAGGGGGAATCCCTTGCCATCGGAGGTTATAGAGCAATATTCAGATTCTGAAGCCTCTTCTCTCTGAAGACCTACGGTGTCCGTGGCACAGCGCCCATAGTTGGGCGCTGCGCCTGAGGGTGTTTCATGGAAATCTGATGCATTTCAGCCGCTTTATTGCCCCTTGCTTGCATGTGCCTGGGGCCATAGTCTGAAGGACTTTGAACGTTGATGCCCCGAGCCCCAGCATGCCTAATGGGGAGAGTCCCATTAGGGGGGCTAGAACGGTGAAGTTGCCGGGGGACCAGGGACGTTAGATCTAACGGGGGCTGGCCGGGCTGGGCACAGCCCACCTGGAGACGTGATAATGTGGCCATTGCAATGCCTTGGAAACCCATAGACCGATGGCGGTAGACGTCCTAATCTTGACCAACGGACCCGGGGAAGTCTCCACCTGGGTTAAACCTGTGGTGCAACAGCTGCGAAAACAGGAGCCCGATCACGGGCAACTGCGGCTGTCGGTGATGCTGTCCCCCTGTCCCCATGCCTCGGGGGGGGAAACGGATTCCCTTAAGTCTTATCCCGAGGTCGATCGAGTGCAGGGTCCGGCAGATTTCTTTCGCTTTCTTTTGTCGGGTAAAACGGCGGATAACTGGGATTGGCATAGCCGGGGCGTGGTGGTTTTTTTGGGGGGCGACCAGCTGTATGCGGTGTGGGCGGCCCATCGTTTGGGCTATGGCACCACGGTCTATGCCGAATGGGAACCTCGCTGGCTGAAGTGGGTGGATCGCTTTGGCATGATGCAGGGGGGCACCAAAGTGGCGGCGAAATATCAGCCTAAGCTGACGGTGGTGGGGGACCTGATGGCGGATGTGGAGTCTGCGGCCAGTGCCGAACTGCCCTTTACATCGGAAACCCAAGTTGTGGGTTTGTTGCCGGGGTCGAAGCCGGATAAGCTCCGGCCAGGGGTGCCCCTGTGCCTGGCCATTGCCCAACGCCTTCACCACTCCCATCCCAGGGTAGAATTCATTATTCCCGTCGCCCCCACCGTCACCCCCGCCACACTGGCTAAGTATGCCGACCCTGGGGAAAACCCCACCGTTACGGTAATGGAGGGTCCCCAGGCTCAGTTAGTGACCCCGGATGGTGGTCTGTCCTATTTTCAAATTAAGGACGGACCCAAGGTGTGGCTATGGACCGAGTTTCCTGCCCACGATGTGCTTAAACGCTGTGCCCTCTGTGTGACTACCGTTGGTGCTAATACGGCCCAGTTGGGTTCCCTGGCAGTGCCCATGGTGGTGTTGCTGCCTACGCAACAGCTTGATGTTATGCGTACCTGGGATGGCTTTTGGGGCCTGCTGTGTCAGCTGCCCCTGGTGGGTACGGTGCTCACCAAGGTGATTAATACCGTGGCGATTCAATATATTCGGCGCAATCAAAAGCGATTTGCCTGGCCCAATATCTGGGCGCAGGAAGAGGTGGTGCCGGAACTGCTGGGGCGGATTACGGCTGAGCAGGTGTGCGATCGCATCTCCACCTATCTCCACCATCCCGAACAGCTAGAAACCATGGGCCAAACCCTCCGTAACCTACGGGGTCCCTCGGGTGCGGCGGCCCGTTTCGCCCAATTAATTCTAGAAACGCTCCATTATCCACAACAAACCCCACAACAAACCCCACCAAAAAAATAGCCGTTGTGGGTGTCGGCGGCGCTCCCCTAGGGGCTGCCCCATGGGCACCCAATGCGCCAAGCTATGGCAAATGCGCCAAGCTATGGCAAATGCGCCAAACTATGGATTGAAACGAATCATTAACCGAGTCCTAAATGTGGCCGTGGACACCTGTTGTATAGCAGAGTCCACGTCTATGCTACGACTTCTACCACGTATGTTTAATTACTCGGTGACGGCATGACAGATGCTTCGCTTTCCCCTTCCACTCTGCCCAATCCTGCCTCACCACCTCCCGTGGTGGAAACCAGGGGGTTAACCAAACAGTTTGACCGTCATCGGGCTGTGGCTAACGTTGACCTAACCATTGCAGCGGGTGAAGTCTATGGCCTAATTGGCCCCAACGGTGCCGGTAAGACCACCCTAATTAGCCTTTTGGCAACGGCAGAAGAACCCACGGCGGGCGAAATTTTGATCGCTGGAGAACCGGTTAAACGGGGGCAGCCCAATACCTACATCAAAAACCAACTGGGGTTACTCCCCGATGATTTTCCCCTCTACGACGACCTCACCGTTAACGAGTACCTACAGTACTTTGGCCAACTGTACTATCTCCAAGGACCAGGGCTGCAACAGCGCATTACCGACGTATTGGCGTTAGTCAGCCTAGGGAGCAAGCGCCAGGCAATGATTAGTCAGTTGTCGCGGGGCATGAAACAACGGCTCAGTTTAGCCCGCACCGTACTACACCAACCCACCCTATTGCTGCTGGATGAACCGGTTTCTGGTTTAGACCCCATTGCCCGCATTGAGTATCGCCAAACCATCAAAAACCTGCAACAGCAGGGGATTACCATTTTAATCTCATCCCACATCCTCAGTGACTTAGAAGACTTTTGCACCGCCATTGGCATCATGGAACAGGGACACCTGGTGCAAAGCGGTCAACTCCATACCCTCTATGAACCGGCCACCCAACAGCTACTGATTTCCATGGTTGACAATGTGGATGGCTTGGTTCGTTATTTAAATGATCAATCCATCCCTGCCCAACAATTAGACAATGGTCAGCTAGCCATTCAATTTCACGAGGATGCCCAATCCGCCGCCAGCTTGCTGCGTCAGCTAGTGTCAGAGGGCTTTGCCATCACCGAGTTTTATCGCAGTCAAGAAACCCTGGAAGACATTTTTATTCGTTCCGGCCATCAGCGTACCGCTTAAAACGTGGTACGTCTCCTTGGCCGACTTTCTCCCCTTGACGCAAGCTAATACATCGCAAACACCATGGACTGGATCAATCGAATTGGCAATTGGAATCCTCAATTTCTGCGAGAGTGTCGCGGTAACCTTAAGCCCCGTACCGTAGTTGCCACCCTGGGCATATCGGCCATATTTCAGATTCTGCTTTGCTTTTTGATCTTTCAAAATTCCCAAGCGTTTCCCCAACAGGCGACCCCATGGCTTGATACGGGACGCTTTTTTACATGGGCACTGCCCTATTTCTTGTTTATTATTGGCGGCTACTACATCGTGAGCGATTTAGCCCAAGAAGAGAAAAAGGGCACCCTCAATTTTATTCGCCTGAGCCCACGACCTGCCAGGGAGATTCTTCTGGGAAAGCTTTTGGGGGTGCCCATGGTTCCCTATTTGGTAGTCCTTTCGGCCATTCCCCTCCATGTTTTATCCCTCATTCAAATAGCAGCCCCGGTTAGCTTTATTTTGAGCTATTACAGCTTATTGGTTGTTTCTACATTTTTTTGTTATAGCCTGGCCCTTTTAGCTGGCATTACCCGCCAGCTCCAGCCCCAAAAAACCTCCACAGCCATTGCTTTTTCAGGCCTCAGCTTATTTTTGTTTGCCCCCCTATTTATGCTCTGGAATACAAACATTAGCTGGCTCAACATAGGGGATGCCCTCGGACTGTTTAATACGGGCCATGCATTGGTGTCGTCCCAGTGGCTATATGTCACCATCTCTGACCATAGTCTTTTGGCCTATGGCTTTACCCTGGTGAATCTTTTGATTGCCATTGCCCTGGTGTGGTGCATGCTAGAACGGCTGTTCCATCAGCCCAAAACGACCTTCATTAGCAAGCGGTTGAGCTACCTGCTAACGGCCTATGTCAATGTATTTGTGTGGGGATTTTTCCAACATCGGGACGCCATGGAAAACTGGGAGCCTTTTATTGGTGCTGCCGTATTGTATGGTGTCAATTTTGGCTTAATACTGTTGTTGCTACTGGCCCTGACGCCCCATCGGCAACAACTATTTGATTGGTTGAATTATCCTAAAATCAACATGGCCACCCGGGTTTGGGCTGATAAGAGTCCGGCATTCACCGCCATTGGCATTAATATTTTGATTGCCAGTTTATTGGTGGTGCCGTCGTTGCTGCTAAGAAACCAGACATCATTATCTCCGGTGCATTTGTTGATTATGCCCTTGAGTATTGTCTTAAGTTGGTTAATTTATGCCGCCCTAACCCAAATTATTTTTACCACCCAGGTGCGCAGTCCAGCGCTGTGGTCGGCGGGCACAACCCTGCTGCTGATTATTGTGCCCTTGAGTATTTTGGGGATATTTCAGAAAGGTGATTCCCTAAATCCCCTATGGCTGTTATACCGAACGCTGTTTGGCTATCCGTTTTATGACTTTACCCACTACGGATTTTTGGCGGTGGTCTGTTTAGGCGTCTGCCTACAGGGGATTATTTTAATGGCCCTATTGGTGGTCCTCCGCCGTCGGTTGCGGCGACTTAGAGCTTTGGTGCAGGCGGCCTAGAGTTAGGTGCGTGGGGCGACTTAGACCCTTGGTATAGGCGGCCTGGAATTAGGGTGCGTGGGGTGACTTAGAGCTTTGGTATAGGCGGCCTGGAATTAGGGTGCGATCGCACCGTTCGCAATTGATTCCGAAAACGCTAAACTACCCGTAAATGGCTTAATCACCGGCATTGTCCTCCCTCCCCTTACCCCCA
>CALHGI010000562.1 GCA_938029995.1 uncultured cyanobacterium
CCTGGTTTCATCAGGTGGCGCATCATATAGCCTGGAATTAAAGTCTTGTATTCTTCATTGTGTGATACTGCATGCGGGCGTGGGCCAACAATAGACATATGTCCCTGCAGTACATTGAAAAACTGTGGCAGTTCATCCAAACTTGTTTTTCTGAGAAACTGTCCTATGCGGGTAACTCTGGGATCTTTTCGGTTTTTAAAGATGTGCCCAACGGCCTCATTTTTTACTAAGTGCTTGAGCCTTTCCGCGTTGGTTACCATGGAGCGAAACTTTAGGATGCTAAACGGTTTACCCTTGAGTCCACTGCGTCTTTGGGTGTAGAAAATGGGGCCAGGTGAATCTAAGCGGATGGCCAGTACGATGGGAAAAAAGAGAATAGCCGTAATTGACAGGCCCAGTAAAGCACCGAGGATGTCTATACACCGTTTTCGCTTGCTGTGGACAGAGTAGTGGATGCCAGATTGGATGGCCTGGGGGATGGGGGAAGAGATCGAGAGTCGCATAGCGCAAAAGTTATTTGGGAGCAAGGTAGGCGGTAGCTGTACCCTTGCAAAAATCCATGGGCTCCTGTCGTGATCAAAAATGTTCAGTAATAACAGAAACCTTGTAATACAGCTAAGAAGCGAATAACTTGTTGCGTACTATTGTCTCGTGTTCAATTTGTTTTATTATTGCTGGTCAAACCAGAATGATCTGGAAAGAAATGGCTGGGTTTATAAAAGCTTTATCAACTTCATTAGTTGTTCGCACCCCATATGGTGCCTTGAACTATCGCTGATAGGGCCGATGGACCAGGTGGTTACCCTGTGACCATATCAAGATGTTTTAAACTAAATCATCGTGGGGATAATCAACGCCCGTTTTTATACTGATATCCGCATGATGCAATGATGTTCAACAGGTTTACTGTTTGTACGGAGTCGTACCATTATTAGCTTGGTAGATGATGGTTTTTAGGATGGAAGGCACTGGTTGCTGATTGTGACCGGTCTAATGACGGCGTGTTTGCAGGGTGCAGACCACTTGGGCACATTTTGTAGCCTGGATGGAGCTTTCTATGGCTGTGGGACTTTGGGACTGGGCAGATCAACGTATTTTTGCTTGCTGTGTCATGGGGTTTATGGTGCTGATTTCCTATAAATCCCCGGACATTTTGCCTAATCCGTGTAGAAGTCTATAAGCCAAGTCACGTTGTTTCTGTCTTCGTTGGTATGACTTTCTCTTCTGATACTGATAATTCTCTTAAATCTTGGCAGTGGCTATTTGCCAATTGTTCGGATAATGATCTGCTCTACCAACGTCAAAACGAATATTTAGACTACAAAGATAGTACATCTGATATTGATTACTGGGCGGATGACCTATCAATGTCGTCCCCATCTTCGGCTCTTTGGCAATACCATACAGCTTTGGCCCTTGGCGCAACGATGGTTTGTTCCGCTGGTGCCCTGATGCAGTATACCGAGACAGGGCTGTGGCAGCCCACCGATGTGACGGCTGGGGATGCTGGGACTACGGAGACGGTAAAGCGGGCGACGGATGATGCCCAGGTGACGACACCCCCCGTTGAAAATCCCCAGACCCAGGCTGCTGGATTGTTTAGTTCGGTGCGTGGGGACCGTGAGAATGACTGTAAGGATAGTACCTGCAAAGGTATTGCATTTATTGATCAGCAGTTGCCTGAGATCCAAGCTCAGGTGCGTCAGCTAAGGTCGGAAATGCAGTTGTTTCAGGCAAAGCATACGACCCAGAACTTACAAACCCATCGTACGGTGTTGGCTTATCGCAGTAGTGGTTTAGCGAATCGACAGGCTGAATTGGTGGTGCGATCGCAACAGCTCAGCCAGCAGTTTGCCATTACAACGTCCCTTCTTGCGCTGCAGCCAGACGAGGTAAACCACATCACCAATCTGCTACAGGCAGATGCCAATTACCAACATCAGCTGCAACAGCTACAGTCCCTCGAAAATGCCATTGCGGATGAGTTTAGCAGTCCTGATTTGGACAATACTCAGCTTGGGGAGCTTTATGCGGGTTACTATCAGATTGAAAACCAGCTGCGGCAGATCGCCCAATCCGTATTGGCAGACCACATCTATGTGGCCAGTCTTGAATCCCCTGATCCGCTGTGGCAGGAAGCCGCATATCAACAGCCCCTGCAGGAATTGATTGACCTGTCCCACCAGCATCACATGCTGATGATGGAACAAAGTACGCTGGATCAAATTGCCATCAAGCTGACTGAACGGCGTACGGAACTAGCCAGTCTGTTAAAACAGTATGCGATGATGCAACACGAATTGGATGGCCACAATCAGGTGCTACAGCAATATGTGGCGAAACGTCAGATCTTAAATAGTGAACTGACCTAGGCAAGTGGCTGAAACTGTTGTTAATCCCCATAGGGAGATCAGTCGAGTCTGCATCTAATGGCTTTCAATTCATACCCCAAGAATGATGTCTTCTTTAAAGAAGACATCATTCTTGGGTTTTTAAATAGTCTCCAATGTATGGCTTTAATGACCAAAATAAACCCTATCTAAAATAGCCGAATCTTTCTGTTCTGAAGGCTGAATTTGTTTGTTTTGCGGCATTTTAAATATCCTATATACGATAGGATACCTAAACTACATAAAGGCCTGTGTTAGGAATGGATAAACATAGTAGCAAGGAATTGAAGGCAGATTTTCACATAGGATAAAGATCCCTTGAATAACCTATGGTAGTACTTCCAGATAATCAAAATACTTTGTTATAAAGATGTCAGGCATCAAGTGTAGTTCTCAATCTCAGGGTCAAATGAATGATTTATCACTGGATTTAAGTAGTAAATACGCTCGGTATAGCAAGTTCTAAAATTATCTTGACTAAAAATCTTTAAGCATTTAGGCATGTATTATATTCTCCTATTTGGTTTGTTAAAGGTTCGTTTTTGAAAGATATTTTATTTTTAGCTTTCTGAAAATTATTCAACATTCTGAATAAAGGTGTAGGCCCTAAAAGGCTTTTCTACGTTATCCGTTTTGGTTTTAAGGAATTTTATGCCTTTAGGGTGTAGCTTTTCCTAGGATCCATTTTTTCAAGCCGTCTGCCATCAATCAGTTTTATCTAGTTTGTGGTTTTATTGTTCTTTTTTGCTTGAGATTATGTTCAAAAGAATTTCCTGTGCAGCCTTAGGAACGGTGACGGTGTTTTTGGCCTCGGCCATTGAACCTGCCCAGGCACTTAGCTTTCGCTCAAATAGCTACACTAGTTCGCCCACTTCAGGCTCCCTCAGCTCTTTTGGTAGCCAGCCTGCTGGCTTCGGGCAGTCTTCCTTTAGCAATAGTTCTCCTGATTTACTTTCACAGTCGACAGCAGGCTCAAGCCTTGGTGGCGGAAGTTTTATTGGGACTGAGATGGGTATGATAGCGGCGTTGTTGCTTGCTATCGCTTGGGGCCTGGATACCACGGGCGATGGTGAAAGGACTGTTGTCCTGGGCGAGGGTATTACTAACCCCGGCAACCCAGATACCCCCGGCAACCCCGGCAACCCCGGTAACCCTGGCAACCCCGGTAATCCAGGTGACCCCGGTAACCCCGGCAATCCCGGCAATCCTACTCCTGTTCCTACTCCTGCTCTCCTGCCTGGGTTGTTTGGCATGGGCGTTGCTGCTATCCGGAAGCGCAACAACCAGACCCAGGCTAACCAAGCCTAATGTATCGATCGACCTCCGTTATTGCATGATTTTTTTTAATGTAGCTAGCCTGTGGGGATTGACGATCTACGGGCCTAGGGACATTAAGATCGTAATTTAAACGCTTGTGCTAGAAGCTTTGTGAGGCTTCATGATTAATATCTTGGTAAGAAAACGAGCCCCCAACCAAACGAGGGAGCTCGTTTTTTGCCGTTGCTGATTTAGGGGATGAACCGATCTGGAAATGACGCGATACATCCGAATTTCGCAGCTCAAATCATACCGAGGATCAGCAGCGCCCGTTTTTTTATGGCAGCCTGCGGGCCAGAAATCAAAAGTCGCCTATACAATAAAAGCGTTCGTCAACTGAGCTTGGGGCTATGCCAGAGCAAACTCGTCAATCGTGGGATTTCGGTCGCTTTTTTGACACCCTCAGTTACTTTGACGCTATTCCCATCGTTAGCTCACTGCAAAAAATGTTCTTTGGTTCACCACCGCCTCCACCGCCTCAGCTCCAGGCCAACTTGGTCTTTGACTTTCGCCAGCCCACGGAACAAATGCGTGAGCTATGGGGAGCCCTAGATGATGTGGTGATGGGGGGTGTTAGCCAGAGCGGGACCCAGCTACAGCCCGAGGGATTAGCCTTTACGGGCTATGTGTCTACGGCTAATTCCGGTGGCTTTGCCTCGGTGCGCACCCGTAATTTTGAGCCCCCCTTAGCTCTGGGTGCTTACAGTGGTATTGAGCTGCGAGTGAAGGGGGATGGGCAGCGCTATAAATTCTTTTTACGTGACGGTGCGGGTTGGGACACCGTGGCCTATGCCTATTCGTTTGATACGGCTAACGGTGGCTGGGTAACGGTACGCATTCCCTTTGCCGATATGAAGGCAGTCCAGCGGGCCAGGGTAGTCCAGCGAGCGCCAATTAATGCAGATCGGATCTACTCGCTACAAATTATGCTGAGTAAGTTTGAATACGACCGTCAGCTGAACCCACACTTTACGGCGGGGCCATTTCAGCTCCTGGTTGAGTCAGTCAAGGTCTATTAGTACGGGGCTTTGGCCTAAGGATGGTGCCTGGCATGGTTGGGACAGCCTTTAGCCATTCCTTGGGTGAGTGACGTCAAAGCCATACGCTAGCAATAGCGTATGGCTTGAACTAGGGGCGCAAAGCTAAAATTTCACCTACTCGCCAATAACGCCACAGGCGAGACGAGGTCCACCACCGCCTAAGGGGGCAGGCTCATCGGAGAAATTGTCTCCATGCATATGCACCATTAGGGAGCGATTGTGGAGGAAGCCGGTTTCTAGGCGAGGAGCCAAGACTGGGGTGGTTGCTGTACCGTCTTCTGCCACAAATAGTGGGGGCAGGTCGCCCAGGTGTCCAGCTCCATAGGGGCCTTCGTGAACCCCGGTCTCGAAGGGGTCGAAGTGGCCCCCTGCGGCTAACCCAGCAACGGGTTCGCCCTGTTTAAACCCGATGCCACAGGCCGGATTGCTATGGACGTGAAACCCATGCATCCCTGGGGTTAGGTTGGTGAGATTGGGGGTAATTACTAAGCCGTATCGAGTGTCCTCTAATGTGACGGTACCTACTGCAGGGCCAATGCCGCGACTATCGGTTAGATTAACGTCGACGGTGACAATGTGGTCATTTGCATAGGCTGGAGCTAAAGCGATAACTGTTACTAGGGCTGCCAGGGCAGCAAGGCGTAAGATTTTAGCCATTATGGGGGAAATTTGCGTTTAGGATTTTGATCGGGGATGTTGCTGATTTTCGGGATGGGTGAATTTAGAAAACCCTGCCATAGTGCTCTGGGGACAGATCGGGGTATTCCCTCCATCAGCAACGGCTCATTGTGGGAGCGTTGTTAGAGTAAGCGCTGGGCATTAATCACCCATGAGAGCTGCCGAATAATTAGCTTGGAACTGTAACGTTCTACCTGTGGTTAGGACTGTGATCAGTCCCCCTTCCACAGCAGAGAGTTAAACTTTGGGCGATTTCTTTAAAGTCTAGAAGAAAGTTTTAAAGTGTTTCTGCTCAACAACGTTGGCGAGAAAAAGCAACAATTTCTCGCCAACTGCTGCATACAGTGGATGGCTGCGCTTGTAGCCGTTGCTATCTAACGCTTTGGGGGCATGGCTGGACGCCTTAATGGGTAATCGCTACGGGCCCAGCCAATGGATAACCGCAGTCATTCGTTTGTACTCTGACCGGTTTGGCCATAGAGAATGCCGACAATTAGCAACAGGGCTCCCATGGTGCTAGTCCATCCCATGGGTTCTTTGAAGGCAAAAACGCCCAGGAGGGATGCGGTTAAGGGTTCGAGTAAGACGACGATGCCCGCTAGGGTGGCAGGGGTGTGACGGATGCCGAGCATGTAGATGCCATAGGCAAAGCTGCTGGTAATCATGCCGAGGTAGAGCAAAAAGGGGAGGACCTGAAGCCAAATGTTTAATGGGGGATGCAGAACTAGAGTGGGGGTGAGGATAAGGGCTGCTGCGGTGAAGCTGTGGGTGGCGATCGCAATCCCATCCATCCGACCCACCATGGCCTTAGCCAAAATGGCATAGCCCCCATAGGAGAACGCGGCTCCAAGGGCTAGGATCACCCCTAGGATAAATCGGCCGCCGTTGATGGCCAGGGCATCGGGCTGGGCCATCAACAGCATAGTTCCCGTTAACCCAAGCCCTAAGGCAACTCCTAGGACGCGGGTAAGTTTCTCCCCCAGAAAGGCAACGGCTAGCAGGGCAATAATCAGGGGGGATGAACAAATGGCTACCATGGCGGTCATGGCCACCCCCACATAGGGCACGGCGGCAAAGTAAAACACCTGGTACCCTGCCATGCACAGACCCATGGCCACCAGCGGTAAACGCTGCGCTTTTGTCGGCCATAGGCTGGTGTGCGCCAGTCCATGGCGGTGGTGGCTATGGCTCGTCTTCTGACGATGGTTGTAACTGTGCCAAAGCCAGAAAATAGGCAGGGCAAAGACCATGCGCCAAAAGCCAATGATTAACGGTGAAACGGTCGCTTGCTGGGCAATCAGCATCGAGGTGGTGCCGGTGGTGCCCCAGACAACGGCAGCCAAGCAGATTAGGATTAGACCCATGGGTTGGCGGGGCAGTTACTTATAGCTGCGTTGGGTGAGTTCAACGTTGTCAAAGCTTAGGGATTCTTTGTGGAGTTCGGGCTCTTGTGCCTCCCCGGTGTACCCCCACGCGGCCACGTAGGTATAGTCCACGTCATTGCGTTTGGCTTCGCCATCGCTGGTTTGGTATTCCTCCCGGAAATGACAGCCACAGGATTCTTCTCGGTTGAGGGCATCGCGGGCCATGAGTTCACCTAGTTCCAAGAAGTCGGCCAGACGACCGGCATATTCTAGATTTTTGTTGAGGGTATGGTTGGCTCCAGGAATCCGCAGGTTTTGCCGGAACTCGGTCTGGAGTGACTGGAGCTGGCCGATAACGGCGGTGAGGCTGTTGCGATCGCGACTCATGCCCACGTTGTCCCACATCAGCTGTCCCAGCTGCCGGTGGAACTGCATCACGGTTTTATCCCCCTGGATACTCAGCAGTTGGTCAGTTTTGCACCGCACCGAGGCCTCCGCTTCGGCAA
>CALHGI010000563.1 GCA_938029995.1 uncultured cyanobacterium
GGCGCTTTTAGCGATCACCTATGGTGTTGGGCATGGCGGAGCCATGGCGCTCAGCCATGTGAATTAATGGTTTTATAGCAAACGTCCTGATGCATTAGGACGTTTGCGAGCCAGGTTAGCTGTTGAGGCCAAAAGCTTTTAGGGATAACCATTGTATTGACTAACCTGGCAGATGCTATAAATGTCCCCATCGTTCGGCATAGTGCTTGCTGTTGCTAACTTTGGGGATGCATCCATCGATGGCACTGCAGTTCGTTAGGATTCCTCAGGATTCTTCTGGTGAAAACAGTTTAAGGGCCCAGCGTAAAGTTCTTGTACAGGGAACTTAATCTGAGCGATCGATAAACTGGACAATGTGTTGGGCCGCTTGCTCTAACACGTCGGGGGGCTGGACCAGGGCAAAGCGCACATACCCTTCGCCAGATTTGCCAAACCCCCTGCCCGGTGCTAAGGCCACCCCCGTCGCTTCCACCAGGCGAACGCAAAAGTCAATTGAGTTGTGGCTAAATTTTTGGGGTAGTTTGGCCCATAGGTACATGGTGGCGTCAGGGCAGGTGACGGTCCAACCGTGGTGATGGAGGGCGCTAACCATGGCATCGCGACGGGCTTTGAAGGTGTTGACGGTGGTGCGTACACAGTCCTGGGGGCCGTCTAGGGCTGCGATCGCACCGCGCAAAATCCCTTGATACTGATTAAAATCAATCGTTGCCTTGACCTGACGCAGGGCCAATATCAGCTCAGGGTTACCGATGGCATAGGCGATGCGAAACCCGCCCATGTTGTAGGCCTTGGAAAAACTAAAAAACTCAATGGAGCAGGTCTTGTCAGGATCCGCCTGGAGTACTGATGGAGCGGGCTGACCGTCAAAGCAATGATCGGCGTAGGGAAAATCGTGGGCCAACACCAGGTCATGGGCCTGGCAAAAGGCCACCGCCGTTGCAAAAAACTCAGGGGTGGCGGTGGCCGCCGTTGGATTGTGGGGGTAGCTCAGCACCATTAGCCGAGCCTGGCCTAGTACCGCCGCCGGAATCTCACTGAATACGGGTAAAAAGCCGTTTTCGGCTAGCAATGGCATGGAATAAATCTGCCCGTTGGCTAGGTGAATGCCCCCGGCATGGGAGGGATAGCAGGGGTCTGTTAGCAGGGCAAAATCCCCCGGATTTAAAACCGCTAGGGGTAAATGGGCGGTTCCTTCCTGGGACCCAATTAGGGGCAGCACCTCTGTTGCTGGATCAATGGCGATGCCAAACTTGCCCGTATACCAGCGGGCGGCCGCCTGTCGAAAGGCGCGGGTACTTTCGAAGAGGTTGTAACCATGGGTATCTGGGTCTTGGAGGGCGGCTGCGATCGCAGTCAACACATGGCCCGGCGTCGGCAAATCCGACGACCCCAAGGATAAATCCACCACTGTCTTCCCCGCCGCCCTGGCCCGTCCTTTCGCTCGATCCATGTCGGCGAAAACATTGGTTTGCAGGGGAGCTAACCGATCGGCAAAACGCATAGGGAATGAAGGGCAAAGGGCGTTGAAGTGCTAAGCCTATAAATTTTAAGCCATAGCTTCTTTAAGCCATAGCTTGGCCCACAGGGTTCAAACCATCGGTGATCGCTAAAAGGGTTAGAGGCGGCAGCGGCCATACCCAAACACCCCGCTGAAAGCGCAGCCTCTCCCATGGAGGTCTGCCTTCAGCGGGGTGCTATGGCGGAACTTAAAAAAACAGGCTTAGAGGTTGTCCAATTCCATTTTCAAGGCTTCCAACTCACTGTCTACGGCCGCATCCACCGGGGCATCTATGGGCTGGGCATCGGCGGGGGGAAGTGCCTCCTGGGAAACAGAACCACCGGTCAGTTGGGCCTTCATGGCCGCCAGTTCAGATTCCACATCACTGCCTGCTTCTAGGCTGACAAACTGACTTTCCAGATCGGCACCGGCCAATTCGGCAGCGGCCTGGCCCCGAGCTTCCATGTCCAGAATTTTTTCTTCCATGCGCTCAAAAGCACCGACAGAACTGTTGGTGCTGAGGTTGCCCACGGTTTTTTGTAGCTTTTCGTTGGCCTTGGCTGCACTGGCGCGGGCCTTGAGCATGTTTTTCTTCGTCTTATATTCGGAAATCTTGCCTTCTAGGCCAATGAGGTTGCGCTTGAGGGATTCCACCGAAGCAGACTGCTGGTCCAGCTGACTTTTTAGGGCCGATGCTGTTTCCGCATGGGTTTTCTTGCGTACCAGGGCTTCCCGGGCCAGGCTTTCATCCCCTTTTTGCAGGGCTAGCTGGGCCCGCTGGGTCCAGGTGTTAGCCTCAGACCGGGCCTTTTCTTCTTGCTGCTCTACCCGCTTTTTGCTTGCGATCGCGCCCGCCACGGCCTGACGCATTTGCACCAGATCCTCCTGCATATCCATGATGCTTTGCTCGAGAATCTTTTCAGGATCTTCAGCTTTGCTGACGGCATCGTTAACATTGGCGCGGAGCAGTCGGCTAACGCGATCAAATAACCCCATTGGTCTTCCTTGTCCTTGTTGACTTTGCAGTTGAGTGGGCGAGGGGGTGTATTCGCATATCCCCCGGCATAGCACCTAACGGTAACCTAGCGCTTTAGTTTTAGCATATGTTGCTCAGCCCTAAAGGGATAGCAAACCGTCTTTAGATATTTTCTAGAATCTTTAAAGGAACCGTATATTCCCCAGACTTGCCCAAAAAATTAGACCCGGGGGAAGAATTTAGACCTGAACAATGGGTGTATCAAGGGCCTACGGGGTAGATGTGTATGTATATGAAATATTTTTGATGAATGCATGGGCATATTAAATCTGGATCTTTAATGGGTACTTACATTGGTTGATCTGGTTTTCTTCTAAGCTTGGAAAAATATAAGCTGATTCTCCCGCCCATGCTTTGCCCTCAAGCATCCTAAACTCTTTGCCCATTTAAATTAATTCCTAAATGTATCTCCTTAAGCATCACTCTAAGATTGGTTCGTCATCACTGGCGACTGTCCTATCAAGCCTAGCTAAACGGCAGCTGGGCTGGGTGGTTTTGAGTCTATTCCTAACCTTAGCTTGGTCCTTTGGTGGGTTTGTGCCCCCTGTCCAGGCCCATCGTCCCCATGATGTGGTGACCCAGGTCAAACTATCCCCCAGTTACAGCGAGGACAAAACGGTCTATTCCTTGGTGCGGGGCAATCTTTTTAAGTCCACCAATGGTGGCAATGCTTGGCAGCGGATCGTTCAAGGTCTCGACACGTTAACACCGTTTTCCACCCTCACCGTCGACCAGGCCCAAGGGCAGGTATTGGCATTGGGCACCTATGGTGATGGTATTTTTCGCTCCGAGGATCAAGGGCAATCTTGGCAACGGTCCAATGAGGGCCTAGACACCTTAGACATTGCAGTGGTGTACAGTTTGCCCAGCAATGCCCAGGTGATGCTGGCCGCCGGGTCAGAGGGCGGGTTGTTTCGGAGTAATGACGCGGGCAAAAGCTGGTTCTCCGTCGTCGGTGCCGACCAACTTTTCTCGGTCATAACAGAGACGGATGGCACCCTATGGGCTGGAGACGAAAGCGGCCTGTTACTCAGTTCTAGCAACGGTGGTGAAAGCTGGCAGTCTCGGCTGACCTTGGTGGATGACCCGATTACGGCCATTGCGGGCAATAGCAAAGTGGTCTACGTGGGCACCGCAACCAAAGGCGTGTTTCGGATCAATCCTGAAAACCTTGAGGTGTTGGAGATCAATGACGGCTTAAAGGATCTGCGCATTCAGGATGTGAAGCTTCTACCCGGTAACACCCGAGGATTGATGATTTCCAGCTGGGATCGGGGGATCTCCATTTCCCTTGATAGCGGCGAGACCTGGAGGGACTATCCCCAGGGTTTAATTAAGGATAAGCAGGCCGATGAGTTTGAAACCCATCACTTCTCTGAAATTGCCCTGTCGGATAATTTCCTCGTTGATAATGCTGCCTTTTTAGGGGGCTTTAACGGTCTTTATCGCTCGATCCAAGGGGGACAACAGTGGCGTGAGATTGAGACCCTGGCCCAGGGGGTGGTGGTGGCCATGGATGTGTCCCCCAACTACGCCGTAGATAGCACCCTAGCCCTGTCCACCTATGTGGGCAAGATTATGATGAGTCAGGACCAGGGTAAAACCTGGGAGCTGACCATGAACGGTGTGGAAGTGCCTCGATTGAACGGTAATTTTGAACCGTCCTACCAGGACCCCCGGCGATTTTTTGATACGGTATTTTCCCCGGACTATGCCACGGATAAAACGTTGTTTACGTCGGGTCTGTGGACCAAATTTGTGCGCTCCACCAACGGGGGTAAATCTTGGTCCCTCCATCGTTTGGGTAAGGAGGCGCGGGGGCTCACCCTGTTGTTGTCTCCCCAGTTTGGCACCGATAAAACCCTGTTTGTGAGTAACCAGGCGGGGCTGCTCTACCGCTCCACCAACGGGGGCAAAACCCTCACTGAAATAGCCCAACTTCCCTGGGAACGGGGCAATGACAGTCCGTCCATGGTTATTTCACCTGGCTTCACCCAGGATAAAACCCTGTATATGGTGGCTGACACGGGGGTTTATAAGTCTACGGATGCGGGGAAAAACTGGCAGTCCACCACTGAAAACACCCCCATTGCCGAGGCGTGGAATCTACACATTGAGATTTCTTCCAACTATGTCCAAGACAAAACCCTATATGTGAGCAGCTATGACGGGCTGTTTCGCTCGACCGATGCGGGGGATAGCTGGCAGCCGGTTGCAATTGCCGATGTGGCTAGCGATCGCACCTTCCTTGAAGGGGTGGCCCTTTCTCCCAACTATGGCCAGGACGGTACGGTCATGGTGAGTTTGCGGGGCAAGGGGCTGTATAAGAGCCTGGATAGGGGAGACTCTTTTAAGCCCATTGGAGATGCCAGTCTGGCCTTTTCCCGCATGTACAACGTGCCCTGTGCCGGTCGTCCCATTGAGTTCTCTCCCAATTATGCTGAGGACAATACGGTGTTTGGCTTTGGGACGGCCAATACGGATATTTATCGCTCCACTGATGGGGGGGATACCTGGGAAACGTTGACAACTCCTCCGTTGGACCCCCCTGTGGAGGTGAGTACGGTTAAACAGGTTGCGATCGCAGCCGAGCTTTACCAAGGCCGAATTCTCAAGGTCTTGCTGGCCCTAGGGGTTGGAATTTTGACCTACATCGTCACCGGGCTACTGGGGTTAGACAAACTCCTCAAGCTCAATCGACGATTGATCCAGTTTTTTGCCGCCATGGTGACCTTTACCCTCGCCCTAGTGGTGGTCTTAAAAGTCCTATAAACCGGAGTGGGCCGTCCCCACAGGATCAGTTTCCATGGTCTCGTAACCAGGCTGACTGTCGTTTGACTTTGCGATAGTCAGCCACCGTAAGTTGTCGCCAAGAAAACCATAGCCCATAGATCAGCAACCCCAAAGCAACGTTGCTAAACAGAAGAATAGAGACCTTAGCCGAGGTGCCCGCAACTTGCCGCAAAATAAATAAATCCAGACACACGAGAATTAGCAGCGTGTTCAGACACCAGCCTCGACAAATGCGTAATCGGCTTCTGCCATATTCCAACAGACTCGCCAATCGCTCAGATCGCAAATAAATATATCGTCGATCATCATAGTCATCGCCATCCTGGCCATAAAACTGTTGCGCCAAGTTGGACTTCCAAATAGCATCAAACAGGCCATCGGCCAGCCGGTCAGTCACAATTCCCAAGATGTAGGTAATCGCCAGAATGGGCAACAATGACGGCAAGGCAAATAGATGATCAAACGGCACCCAGTCATACCCAAACACACTCAGCACCAAAAGGGCCACCCACATCGTCGCCCCCACCCCAATAACAATCAGCTCAACAAATAGGTCAGTGGTATTCACAGCAAGGTATCCCTAGCAAGATATTCCTAGAATATAGGGCGTTCAGGCCCTATGGGTTGCTGAAAGTTTTAGGCACAACGATGGGGTTAGCCAACGGTGACATGCCGCCGCTGGCTAACCCCAGTTGTTTAGGACATATTTGATGCTACAAGGCGGAGGACGCTACCACTAGGTCAAGACCCAAGGCAGTGGTTCCCCCGTCTCCACCCGGTAGCCCCTGCAGACCCCCTAAATTACCCTGTTTCCCAAACGAATTAGAGCCCACACCCTGGAACCCAACCGTCTGATCCAGAGTACAGTCCGCCGTCGACAGGCAGTGGTGATCGCTAAAGGTCTCCAATGAATGTAGCGCCGGTACAACGGAGCCCTGGGCAGACTCCGTGTCAATGACTGAGTAATCTAAACTCAGGATATCCACCACTGAACCTTTGCCACCCTTTTGGCTATAGGCTTTGGCGCTGATGGAAACGTTTCCTGGGGTGAGGGGTTTTTCCTGGAAGTTACCCCCTATGTCTCCAAATAGCGCATAGGGGGCAACGTTCTCGGTGCGCTGGCTAGATGGGGTTCCATTGCTAAAATCAGCTGTAAACTTGACACTTTTTACGGTGTTGGCGTCGCTATGGTCCGCATTCACCAAAGCCGCCAGGTTGTACTGGGAGACGTCTAAATTAGCCAGGTTAATCTCGGAGTTGGCAGCTAAATTTTCAAACCCCTTCACCACCTGATCGGTTTCAGCATTGATCAGGGCCAGGGTGAGTAATGGATTGGTTGTTGTCGGTACGGGCTCAGGAACCGTTATGGGCTGGGGGGCAACAACCGGAGTTGCCTTCGGTGTTGGTTCAGGGATGGCGGC
>CALHGI010000564.1 GCA_938029995.1 uncultured cyanobacterium
ACCCCCCAGGTTGACAATGGCCTGGAGTTCATTGCGCACAATGCCTTGCACGGCCATTTCTAAGTTGCGGGGCGATGTGGCCTTGACCCGATCCATAATCACCTGATCAATATCTAAAATCGGAATGGCCTTAGCGACAATATTTTCTAAGTCCTGTTCTAAATAGCGCTCCAAAATCAGAGCCAACTCCTCACTGGCGGTGTCTAGGGAATCCATCACCACCGATGAACTCTGGAGTCGTTTTAGCAACCGCTGGGCTACTTTTTCCCAGTTAATAGAATCACTCAGGCCCTTGAGCAAGGGGACACCATCGGTTTGTAAATAGGTGCGAATAGTTTGCCTCAGGGTCACCCGTAGCTGCTGCACCGTGGAAATGGGCAGCTCCTTCAACGAGACGTTTTGCAACCACTCCTGAAACCGATTTTCCACCCGTAGGGCGGTAATGAGTTCGGCAATGCGATTGTTGCACTTAGTCGGTTCGTCTAGGCAATAGGTGCGCATGCGAGTGAGCGCATTGCGCACACCAAAAATATTAGCCACCACCCAGTAGGTGCCACTGGTCTTTTCCCGCAGGGTTTCGTCAATGACCTTAATATTGCGATCGGTGAGGAAATCAATCATTAACCGCCGCAGACGATCGGGGGGCAAAATCCCCTGGCGTACCCAGGTGGAAATTTGCTGGGCTTGGCCCTCATTGAGCCGAAAGTCCAACAGCACCTGATCAAAAATATGATCAATCTGCTCCGCCAGGAAGTTTTCATCCCTAGCCCACACCTTAAGCATCTTGGGCAAAGACTGTCCCAACATATCCTGGAGGATATTGCCTAGAATGTGGGCTGTTTTATCCTGGTTCGTGGTTTGGGTTTGGGTCAGCGCCAGATCCAATAGCCAACGAATGGCGGCCTGCATCCGCTCAGTTTTCAGCAACCGTTTGGCTAAGCGTTGTAGTTCCTCTGGGGTGAGTAGGGACCCCATGATCGTATCGGCAATGCGCTTGGCTAGGCGGCTTTGATTGCTGGGAATCAGTCCTGGGGTAAATGGCAGCTGTCGGCCAAATATATGGACAGGTCGATAGGGACGAAACAACATTTTGATGGCCAGATCATTGGTGAAATAGCCAATAATGCCACCGGCAACCGGCGGGACGACTAGTAGCAGGGGGGAAATCGTACTCATCTTTGAGCGACCAGGATGCCCATCATCCCTCCCACTAGGGGATAGTGCACCGCCTGCCTAAACCCGGCGTCCTGGGCCAGCTCCACTTGCTCATGGCCCAGGGGAAAGCGATCCACACTGGGGCCAATATAGGCATATTCTTCGGTCAGGCCACGGCGTTCTGCCGCAGGAACCACAATGGTGTCGAGATACCACTGCTGGAACTGCTCGACCCATTCAGACCTAGGCCGATGAAAGTCGAGCACGGCGGCTTTGGCCCCTGGTTTTAGGACCCGTTGGAGTTCCCTCAGACCTTGGGGAATATCTACCAAATTGCGCAGACCATAGCCCATGGTAAGGGCATCAAATTGCTCGGCCTCGAAGGGTAATTGCAGGGCATCGGCCTCCACCCAATGGGTGCGGCTGGTGTAGCCTTTGGAGGCAGAACGCTGGGCTGCGATCGCAAGCTGTTCTACGGCAAAGTCTGCCCCCGTCACCTGCCCCTCAAGGCCCACCTGGCGAGCCAACAATAGGGCTAAATCACCACTGCCGCAACACACATCCAACACGTTCATCCCTGGCTGGGCACCGCTCCAATCCACCGCCATTTGTTTCCAAACCCGATGAAACCCAAAACTGAGGGACTGGTTTAAATCATCATAAACCGGCGCAATGCGGTCAAATAAGTCGCGAATATAGGTGGCATCGCGGGTGGCCTGGGCCATTAGTCGTTTCCTATGGACGAGCTTGACCAGTTACCGTAATCCGCCAATGGGAAGGGAAACAGGCGACTCCTATCATACTGCCGCTGGACTCGGTCTGCCCCAGCTTTGTAATTTAAACCAAGCATCCACGATGCCTTGGCCAGATTTCAAGACGCAAGTCTAACGTGAGGGTCGATGGCAAACCCATGCATCAACCCCAGCGCCTCTCCATCAAGACCGAATAGCCATTAGGGCCTGGGCCAGTTGGGCACTGACAATGGTGATAATTTGGCCCACATCCTCCAGGGTTTTATAGCTTTGTTGCCAATGCAACGAAACCACGGCCAAAAGACGATCGCGATACATCACTGGAATCACCAAATGGGCCTGGGTCGCGGTGGCCTCGTATAGGCTATCGAGTGGCCCATCAGGCTGACCGGCGGCGGCGACATCGGGCAAGGCTTGCATCGTGCGGGTTTCCATGGCCCTTTGCACCAAGGGATTGTCCCCGAGGGATTGCCCTTGCAAATCCCCAAAGACCGCCGTGGACGTAACATCGTTATCCCCTAGAACCTCAATGGCGCACAGGCTAGCCAATAATGTTTGGCCCCAGCCATCTGCAATAAACTGCAGGGTATCGTCCAGGGACAAATCCATCGTCGCCAGCTGGGCCACCCGGTCCATCAGCTGAGCCTGTCGCTCCGCCACATAGAGGGCATGATGGCTTTGCTTCAGCACCTCATAGGTTTGAGCCGCTTGCTGCACCAGGTTTCTAAGGGTGTCGGGTTCCCAGGGCTTAGTGATATAACGATAAACCTGACCATTATTAATGGCCTGCACCAGATCCTCGACATCCGTAAACCCGGTCAAAATAATGCGCACCGTATCTGGAAAGTCAGGGACCGTTTTACTTAAAAATTCAGTACCGGTCATTTCAGGCATCCGCTGATCGGAAATGATCACCGCCACCTCGCCGCCATCCTGCAACACCTCTAGGGCTTGCCTACCGCTCTCTGCCTTAATCACCTGATAATCACGGCGAAACGTACGGTACAGCAATGCTAGATTATCCGGCTCGTCGTCCACCACTAACAGCCGAGGCTTGCATCGAGTTAAATCTAAAACCATATTTAACGGACTAATGGTACTCATAGATGGGCGCAGAAGTGGACAATAAAATATAGTGTCGACACATAGTTGATCCCCATTAATGGGGTGGCAAAGGCGTCCTCTGCAGATGATATTAGTAAGCCCAAGTTGCTTGAAGAGTCACATTTTTTGGCTCTAATCAAATTGGGTTGATGCCACTAGGGATCGCCATAGCCGATACAATTAAGGCAGCTACACGAGAGATAGAAAATGTTACAGACCTTACTCCATGCAGCTATCAATGTTTCAGATTTAGCCGCCGCTGAACATTTCTATGGCACAGTCCTAGGCCTAAGTAAGGTTGAACGCTCCCTGAAGTTTGCAGGGGCCTGGTACCAGCTAGGGTCCATACAAATTCATTTGATTGTAGCGGAGCGTAACTATACCTTGCCAGACCCTGGGGAAAAATGGGGCCGTCGCCCCCATTTGGCGTTTGCGATCGCAAATCTAGAAACCGTCAAACAGCACTTAGCCACAGCAGGCATCCCCGCACAGCCCAGCGCATCAGGCCGTGCCGCCCTATTCATTTATGATCCAGATGGCAACATGATTGAACTAACTCAGGTATAACAGTAGTTCGGTTTTTGGTTTATTTCTTGGGGACGAGATCTAACCGTGAAAGTATTTATTTTCGGGTCATTGGCCCTGCTGACAGCCATACTTCTGACGGAGCTGATCCTGCGACTGCTATTGGGCTTTGGCAATCCGCCCCTCTACATCGCTGATGATGACATTGGGTATTTGCTAGCCCCCAATCAACGGGTCCGGCGCCTAGGCAACCTGATTATCATTAACCAGTACTCCATGCGCACCGAAGCCATTGAGAAATCGCCAGCAGCCAATACCCTAAGGGTTTTTCTCATGGGCGACTCCATCGTCAATGGCAACTGGTGGACCGATCAATCCGAGACCCTGTCAACCCGCATCGAAAACGAGCTATCCCAGCCCGATCAGCCTTCGGCGGAGGTGCTCAATGCATCCGCCAACTCCTGGGGGCCCCGCAACCAGATCGCCTATCTCCAGAAGTTTGGCATCTTCGAATCCCACATAGTCATGCTGGTAATCAACACTGACGACCTATTTGGCACCCAACCTAGCCCCCTGCAGGTGGGCAAAGATCGCAGTTATCCTGACAAAAAACCCTTACTGGCCCTCTTGGAACTGACCAATCGACTCAAAAAACAACCCCCCATTCCAGGCCTGAAAGAGATTCACAATGAATCGGGCGATCGCGTCGGCAAAAACCTGCTGGCCATTGAAGACATTGAGAAATACGTCACCACCCATGACGCGCAGCTCCTGCTGGCCATGACCCCCCTCAAGCGAGAAGTTCTCCATGGCCCCAAAGACTACGAAGTCGTCGCCCGCCAACGGGTGAATGACCTAGTTGCACAACAACAAATTCCCTACGTCGATTTTCTCACCGCGTTTCAAGGCACCCCTGACCCAGAAGGCCTCTACCGCGATCACATTCACCTCAGCCCCACCGGCAACAGCCTAGTCACCCAATCCCTCACCGATCTAATTCGCCAATCCCGACCGACCCCACCGTAATCTCCGACGCGGGCTGATCCTGGGGTTAAGCTGCGACATTCCCCCCATCGCATCCTGTCCAAAGACGGCTAATCCCCTGCCGTGTCATCTGTTGCTGATACATCCATTGCCCCCTGGGCCGTAATTTCTCCTATTCGCTCCTGTGATAGTATCAACTACACAGCTAGGGGTGCCCGCAATGATGGGCTGAGATTATACCCTCGGAACCTGACTCTGGGTAATGCCAGCGTAGGAAAGCAGCCGCTTTAGTCTATTGCCACTGCTCATTCACATCCGTGGGAAATCTCAGGCACATGTCTGTTAGCCGCAGATAAAGTCTGTTAGCCACAGATATCAGCCAAACCATTGCTCCTAGTGCTTTGTCCAGAACGATGAGGAAGGACTGTGTCCATAGGAGCCATTGCGCTGCTAGTGACCTTGGTCACGACAGCTGCTTTTACTTTGTTTGGCGTCTTGTACGCTGGGCGACAAAAGATTGATTTAGAAAGCTACATGGTCAACCGCAACCAGGTCGGTGGTTGGTCAGCCTTGGCAACGGTGACAGCATCGGCCCTGGGGGCCTGGATTTTATTTAGCCCCCAAGAGGCTGGTTTTGCCTTCGGAGGAGTATCGGCCATTCTAGGCTATTGCCTAGGGTCCGCCGGAGCTGTTGCCCTGTTTTTTGTGGTGGGGCCACGGTTACGTCACCTGATGCCCCAGGGGCATTCCTTAAATGAATATGTAAAGCATCGCTTTGGCGGCCCCATGTATTGGCTGGTGGAAGTGGTGATTGTGTTTTACATGTTTATTTACCTAACTGCGGAGCTAACGGCCATTGCCCAAGCACTGCAGTTAGTGGCGGATGTGCCCCTGGGGGTGACGGCCCTGGTGGTGATTACGGCGGTCTTTATCTACACCACCGTCGGTGGGCTGGGCACCACTATCTTGACCGATGTGGTGCAGTTTGTGGTGATTGTCCCCCTGTTATTGATTTGTGCTGGGGTCATTGTGATGGCCCTGGGAGGAACCGAAGCCTTTAGTGCCGTTGCCGCCCAGCAGCCAGAGTTACTCTCCTTGGGTAATATTGGCGGTGTTCGCTTTGGGGCGACACTGCTCATTGCCATCGTGGCGGCGGAGGTCTTTAACCAGGGTAACTGGCAGCGGGTCTATGCCTGTCGCGATAGTCAAACCGTGCGCCGTGCCTTTTTAGGCTCCGCCGTGGTGATTTTGCCCCTCATTTTTATTGCTGGCATGTTGGGCTTACTCGCCGCACCTTTAGCGGATGTGCAGCCTGATATTATCGGTGAAACCGCATTGTTTAGCCTATTAATCCAATTGGCAATGCCCACCTGGGTGCTAATAACGGTGATTGTGTTGGCCCTGGCCCTGGTAATGAGCAGTCTGGATACGATGCTCAATGGCCTGGCCAGTGTCTTCACAGTGGATTTGGTGAGACTGTTGCCCAATCCATCGGCCGCTAATGTGCTCAGGGTTTCACGGATTTTGACAGTGGTGGTGGGGGTGCCTGCGATCGCCATTGCCTCCCAAGGCTACAGCGTGCTCTATCTGTTTTTTGTTGCCGATTTACTTTGTGCCGCAGTTTTATTCCCCATGTTATACGGCCTTTACAACCGTCATCTGACCGGGGTCAATGCATTTGTCAGTTCCCTGGTGGGCATGGTAGCCGGACTATTGTTTTTTCAAAAACCGGACTTTTCACCCCTGTTCCCCTGGGTACCTGGCAGTGCCGATCTACTCCATAGTTTTGCCGCAGCACTAATTACGTCAACAGTTGTCACATTAGTTTGGACTGCCTTAGCAAAACAAAATGGCACGGCCCAAATTTTTAACTACGATCAGCTACGGGCGAAAACCTATTAACCCGTAGCTGCATCCCAAAATCGTCACCTTTTGTTACCCCACTTAATGTTTGTTTGAGTATGAGAACTAACTGGATTACCCCCCGTCGTGGACAAGCCAATGTCAGCCAGATGCACTATGCGCGCCAGGGCATTATCACCGAAGAAATGGCCCATGTGGCCAAGCGAGAGAATCTGCCCGCTGATCTGATCAAGGATGAAGTGGCCCGGGGACGGATGATTATTCCCGCCAATATTAACCATCCCAATCTAGAGCCCATGGCCATTGGCATCGCCAGTAAGTGCAA
>CALHGI010000565.1 GCA_938029995.1 uncultured cyanobacterium
GGACACTCTTTCATCTCTCTTGTGGGAAGGGAAGGTCAGCTATGCCAAAAGGATGTTGGAGGATATCAAGACTGACAGTGCCAAGCGGTTTTGTGCCTACCTCGACCGACATACCGGTCGTATACCCAATTATCGCTACTACCAAATGGAAGGGTTACCGATTGGCTCTGGCCCTGTCGAGTCACTAGTTAAGCAAATCGATGCCCGGTTGCAATTGGCTGGAGCACAATGGAAAACAGAGAGTTTGACACAGGTGTTGAAACTCAGATGTGCCTATCTGAATGAACAACTGGACGTTATTTCTTCTGTCAGAGAATGACGTGCTCCCATTGAAAGTACCGCAAGGCTGGCTCGTCTAGGGTGTCTAGGCCGCTAGGGGGGACCTGGTTTAAGCTAGTCACTGTTGTTTGGGGCGGCACCGGCTCAACCGATGGCACTGCAGCGATAGTTGCCGTCCTGCCTACTGTGCTACAGCTTAGAATGCTGAGGGGGAGCATGAGTGCCATCGCCCGATGCCATATAGCCATATTGGATCAAACTCCGAAGGAAACCAGTTAATGATCCACCGTATCAATCACGTTCTCCGCATTGATTGATGCATTTTCGTCCATGGCTCCACGGCTTCTGCTGGCCTATGGGTGGAGGGTGCGATCGCAAAAAAACTCTCTCGGTAAATTAAACTCGGCAAGCTAAAACTAGGGTGCAGCTTATAGAAAACTACAAGGGAGATCGTCTCTTTTGTTGATACCTCCCCAGGTTACCGTGCCTTGGTTTGAACCCTATTGTTCCTGGCAAAAGATCAGTTTGCAAATTGTCCCCCTCACCCCGGCTAACCCTGGCCTCACAATAAAGGATTGATAACATTTCAACCTGTGACGATTAGAAGAATGGTCGCTACCGGGTCTGTCTTTATAAACGGATAGCTAGGGTCTATATATCGCCGCTGGGTGTTATCTACGGTTCTCCTCGGAGAGCTGACAATCTTTGTTCCATAGGCAAGACCGTTCATCGTTTTAACCACATTGAGTTTGCTTACCCATGGGATGCATCACTGTCCCCATGCATCGGGATAGTTTTTATGCCGTTGCTGATTTAGAGGATGAACCGATCTAGAAATGACGCGATATATCGGAATTTCGCAGATTAAATCATCCCGAAGATCAGCAGCGCCTTGTTTATAACTGAATCAGGTGTGTCATATCCGCAGCGGCATGTGTTTACTCTTACCGTCGTCACCCTCAGGATGCACACACAACAATGGCTGCACAATCCCTAGGTCTGCCATCAGGCCTAATAGACAATATTGATCTTATTATTCGTCAGGATGCGCGGGAGTTAATCGACCGCATTGAGCAAGGTCTGGCGTCTGAGCATCTATCTAAATCTGCCTATCGCGAGTTGGGGAAATTGCTGGAGCAAGTGCCCCACCTAGAACTGACCAACGACCAAATGCTCATGCCCATGATGCAGCTGGCGGTCAGTTTGTTGTTGCCCACAGAGGCCGTCCCTAAAAACAACCAGTCTACGGCTATGTCCATGGCCGAACGGGTGTCGTTGGCGCGGGATATTCGCAAACGCATTGCCCGTGAGATTCGGATTTATCGCAATCCACTGGTGGCGGTGCTGAGCGCTGGGGGCTCTCCGGCGGCGCAGCTGATTTCGGGCCTCACCTGGTTCACCATCACCATTACGGTGCTAATTGGCAGCACCACGGCGGCGCGGATGTTTTTAGCCAATCAATATGAAATTGGCTATCAGCATGGCATTAACCACGCCCAGCCTGCGACCAGTCCGGTGGATCGGCCCCCTGAAACCGGTCCCCGTAGTATCGGATCGGCTGATCCGGCCGATCCGATTGTGATTGGGGGCGAGCGGTCCGGGGCTACCACCATTGTGGAGGGCGAAAACCAAGGGTCCCAAGTGGAACTGTTTTCGTCCCAGGAATGGCAATATATCCAGCTGGTGCTGGCGGCGGGAGGGTTGGGCAGCATTGTCAGCGTGATGTTGCGATCGCGCAAGCTAGAAAACCGCAACCGCTCCCAGTCGGTCATTCCCTTTTTTATCGGTTTCTTTAAGCCGGTGGTGGGCACGGCCTTTAGCCTGTTGGCCGTGGCGCTGATTGAATCGGAAGTGGTGGTGGTGTCTGGGTTTAACCCCAGTGAAGCCGACACCCAGTCCAAGTACTTGTACTTTGCGATCGCCTTTATCGCCGGATTTAGTGAAGTCCTTGTCCCCGACTTCCTGGCCCGGACCGAAAAAACGATTACCTCTAGTGAGAGTAACAAAAAGGATGATCTCTCCTAGGTAGCTGCGGATAATACGGAACAGCCCCGTAAAGAGGACTACGGGGCGTTTCCGCATTGTCGCTTGTGCAAGTTTGAAAGTGTGCAGTTTTGTTGTTCCTTATTTGCCCATGCTAAAGCCTACTATTTTGAGTCTATTCCTGTTGAGCACCCTCCTGACTACCCAGGCCCAGGCCGCCCAACGCTATGGTGCAATTGCCATCTCGCGTTCCGGTGACTGGGGGGTGGCAACCAATTATTTATCAGTCACCGACGCGGAGCGAGAAGCCCTACGCAGCTGTGGCGACATAAACTGTGCCATACGGGTCTCATTCCGGGGCTGTGGTGCCGTTGCCGAACACAATCGCAGTTTGGCCTGGGGCGTGGCATCCACCCTCACCCGCGCTAGGGTACAGGCCCTTAGAGCCTTAGAAGACAAGGGCAAGATTCTGGCTGAAGTGTGTAATCAAGACTATTGAGCAGTCTTACACCCTGGGTGTTTATAGACGAAGGGGCCACGATAATGCCTATCGTGGCCCCTTCGTCTATAAATATCGTGAATGTCATGCGTGTTCTTTACAAAGACTCTTTCTATAAGAGTGTTACTTAGGGTTACTTGTGCAGGTTGACTGCCAGTTGTTTTTCCGGCGAGACAAATCGACCGGTAGGGACCGACAACGATTCTGCCATCACTTTTTTGTCTACGGTTACCTTGGCCAAATTTATATCTGAATTACTAATTTTAGTTACTTTTTGAAAAGGGGATTCCGACAAACAACATGATGTCCAGGCGGAATGAACTGGCACACTAAACTGTGAACATTCCCCTCCTCGACGACCGACAGGTGTATAAAATCGACAAGCGCCACATCGAGTAGTTTGGTTTTTTTTAATGTTCATGAAAGGATAGTCGAAAAAATCACGTACAAAGCCGTTCTTTTGCCATTGTGAATTAGTTTCTAAAGAAAAACTTGTATTCTAAAAATGTTAAAAGCTTGATGCATCAAGCCTCGGAAGTCAGTTGGGGAAACGATCCCCATTAATGTTTTCTTTATATTCTATTTAAATAAATCAATATTTTTCAGCGTGCCTGGGATCATTTGCTGGTAGGTGATCCCCACAGTGACGAAGCTAAAAATCATCGGATTTTTAGATAGCAGCTGCAGGTGAAAATTACGGACGTTAGACTCTCAAACCTGATGATTTATTGCCAGGTTTTGACAATGCATAGGGCGCACATCGTCCATCTGGCGATTTCCCCTGGTGGACAGGCGCACTGACATTCTGGGCAAACTTCTTGGGACTTTTGCTGTGTTTTTTTCATGGCCACCCATAGGCTATAGGCTTCTTCCGGTGTTTTGGTTCGGCCTGGGCGGCCCACGGTCGATGCCGCTGGAGGGGGTGTGGGTCTCTCCGATGGCTCTAGGGTTTTTCCCATATAGCTGGGGTGGTTCCTAACCCAGTCACTTACGGGCTGTTGGGGGCGGACGGGTTTAGCATGCCATTTAGCACTCGAAAACCGAATATCCTCCAGGGGCATGGCCAATAGGCGATTGAGCTTATGGAGAATGCGCCGCCTCTCCAGGGTGAGGGTTTGCACCCAGGAGGCATTGGCCACCGTGACGTACAGCACATGGCGCTGGATGCTGGCGGGTTTAGTCTGGCGGGCGACCCCATACCCGACGGCTTTGGGCCAATAGTCCACCACCTGGCCAAACTGTCGTCGAGCTTGCCAGCCAGGTTGGTCTTCGATGTCCGTAATCAGTGATTGCAATCCAGAAAGACCCATTTCGACCCCATTGATAATTCGCGTTTCAACCCTAACAACCTTTGACTAACGTGCTAACGTATGGGCTATCAACGGCCACTGTTTGCTTTTGGCCATTGTTAATTTAGGTGGATATATCGATCTGAAAACATGCTGCTATGGCAGAGTTTTGTCGATTAAATTATCCCGAACATTGGCAACGTCCCCGTTGACCATCTGCCTTTTTTACTTGTTATTTTAGCTGTGTCCCATGGCTTCTTCTCCCCCCAACCCATCGGCTGCCATGCCCCCTAGATCCGGCTCAGGATCTACTCCAGACATTGATCCGCAGCTGGAGAATGTGCTGCGAAATCTTAATGTTAATCTCGAGGACGAACTGACCCGCTATCGGCGACAGCGCCATGGTCGCGTGCCGCCCCCGCCCCCACCTCGGCGGATGGCCCAACAACGCCACACTATTGATCTGATCTCTGTGCCAGCGTCATCTGAGGGTGTGTCGGCGGAGGCGTCTGAGCCCCCCCCGGTGGCGGATGGGGTAGCCGCTGGTGCTGCTGCCCAGCGTCCCACACCGCCCCCTGCTCCCCCCAATCCATTTCTTGATCAGGGGCCAGAGGCGGATGATTTTGACCTGCCTGAAATTGACCCAGTGATCGAAGAGCCGCCCCTAGATCTAGATGGCTTGGCGGCTGAGCTGGACCAGGCTGAGGCGGAGGCTAATACGGCGTTGCCGGTCCATGCCAACGATACGCCCAATGAAGGGTATTTAGAGTCGTCGGAAGAGTTACTCAAAAGCATGGCCGATGAGCAGGCCGAACCTGACTCTGTGCCTGAACCCTATTCCCCTGACCGGAAGAATAACGGATTACTTAAGTTAGCGGGGCTAATCTTGGTATTGCTTGGTGGTGTGGGTGTGGGGTTTGCCATTACCTATCCATCTCAGTTGCAAAAGCTGCGATCGCAAATTTGGCCCGCCGGTACCGGAGCCCCCGACGCCACAACCCCGGCCACAACTCCCGGCGATGCTGCTGAGGCTCCACCCGCCGAGGCTGTTACTCCCCCACCGCAGCCAACGGCAACCGCCCCAGAGGTGAATCCCGATGGGTATAAACCCCCTGGTCCCGACCTCTCTACCCGAGAGTTTAAGGAGCTTGATCTAGAAAGTTTAAGTACCTTGGATGTGGACGGTGCCAGCAGTCCCAGTGCCAGCAGTCCCGGTGCTGCACCGACGACTCCACCGCTGTCGAATCCAGCTCAAACCCCCATTCCGGCTGCGACCCCCGCCCCCAGTGCTGCTCCGGCCGCACCTGCAACCCCTCCGGCGGCGGCCACGACTCCCCCGGCGGCCGCGCCCGCCGCGCCTGCTGCGCCCGCTGCGCCCGCTGCGCCCGCTGCGCCCGCTGCGCCCGCTGCACCCGCTGCGCCCGCCGCGGCAACCCCAGCGGTGGGGGCTAATTTCTACGTGATTGCCAGCTATACCGGTGATGCCTCCCTCAATAAAGCCCGTGAGTTGGTGCCCGATGCCTTTGTGCGCAACTTCAAGGCCGGGGCCCGCATTCAGTTAGCGGCCTTTGACAACCAGGCCCAGGCCGAGGAGCAAGTGACGGCGTTAAACCAACGGGGTGTGGCCGTGGAGCTGTTTGGCCCCACGAACGAATAGCCCTGTTATGCTAGGGAAAACGGCGACCCTATATTCCGATCCGCCGTTCTCCCTTGCTAAGCCAGACAAAACCTATGGGATTGCTAGATCGCCTTTTTCGGGTAGCCCGTGCCAGCCTGAATGACACCCTCAACGGGGCCGAAGATCCTGAGAAGCTCCTAGAGCAAGCAACCGCAGACCTGCAGGAAAATCTGTTGCAGCTGAGACAGGCTGTGGCAGTTGCGATCGCAACCCAAAAGCGCAGTGAACGTCAGTGCGATCAGGCCCAGATCCAGGCGCGTGAATTTTACAACCGGGCCCAGAGTGCCCTCGAGAAAGGGAATGAGCCCCTAGCCCGTGAAGCCCTCAACCGCCGACAAAGCTATTTAGAAACCGCCCAAGCCTTAGAAGGACAGTTGAAACAGCAACAAGTGACTGTCCAGCAGCTCAAAACCAATATGCGCACCCTAGAGACCAAAATTACCCAAGCGCGTACTCAAAAAGACATGTACATTGCCAGGGCTCGTTCCGCCAAAGCCAGTCAAAAGCTAAACGAAATGATGACCCAGGTGAACGGGGGCGCGTTTAACCAAATTGAAGACAAAATTCTAGCCATGGAAGCAGATGCCGCCGCCGCCGCTGAACTTGGCCAGTTAAGCCAAGACAGCTTAGAAAACAAGTTTTCCGCCCTAGAAGCCGGGGCTAATCCTGTGGATACTGAGTTGGCGGCCCTAAAATCTCGCTTGCAACTGCCAGAAAGCTAGTCAACCCCTACCTAGTGCAGCGTCAGCGCTAAAAATTTGGATTAGTCGTGAATTAGCCGATCTGAAGAGTCAAGGGTAACGAGTGCCTCTTCAGATCGTTTAACGCTTTACTCGCCTCATCCGAAGTCTTAGTCTTGACAGACCCGCTAGGCGAGTATGCCCCACGGGGCTCAGGTGTCCTCCGAGGACCGTTGGCTATTATTCGATTGCTTATATACCGGTAGCGTAAAGTGAAAGGTGCTGCCCTGTTGGGGGACAGAATCTACCCAAATTTGGCCGTAGTGGGCCCTAACAATGCGCAAACATAGTGCTAATCCTAGGCCATAGCCATCCTTGGCCTGATCCCGCTGTAGTCGGAAACTCTCTTCAAAAATACGAATCTGCTGATCCGAAGGAATCCCCGGTCCTGTGTCTTGGATACTGATCTGGACCTTTTGAGTGGTGCGATGTAGGGCTGTAATCATCACCTTGCCCCCCATGGGCGTGTACTTTACGGCATTGTCCAACAGGTTCACAATCACCTGGCGCACCTGATTGATATCCGCATGGACATGGGGTAAATCCTGGGGAATATCCAGGGTCATCATTTGCTCTTTAGCTTTTACCTTGGTGGCCATAGAATCCACCACCTCTTGGCAGAGTTCATGCAAATTCAAATCCCTGGGGGAAATATGCAGATCGACACTGGGGCCATGGGCGGCCTGCAAAATGTCCGTAATCATCCGATCGATCGATCGAATTTGGGTTTTGGCATTGCGCAGCAGCTGCACCGTCAGCTCCGGTCGGTACCGAGATCGGTGGGCATGGTCAGGATCGTAGCCCATCTCCAAGGTTTCAATGGCAATCGAAGCAGCCGTGAGCGGATTGCGCAAATCATGGGCCAGCATGGCAATGATGCGATCCTTAAACTCTAATTTGGCGTTCGCCTCAGCATTGAGCTGCTTAAGCCGAAAAATTTCATCCGATAGGTGAATAATTTCCGTGGACTGAGCAATGGAGCTACTGTCCAGCAGCCGCTCATCCAGGGTCGCTCTCCCGTTGCTAACTTCTGCTTGCCAACGGGACCACCAGTAGTCGATTTGAGAAATAATGTCGCTGCCAGTCAGCGTTTGACGGCCCACCGCTGAAATCTTAATCAGGGTAGGGGTGACCACCAGTCTAAAATGTTCGGCCAAATAGGGCTGTTCAGTGACGTCAACAATCTCTAAAACAGGAGCATTTTCACTTTCGAGCTCCTCAACATGCTGACGAATCTGACGAACCTGCTCAGCAGAACTTGGCCGCTTATCAATGAACAGCAGTAGCTTTAGCGGCACTTCAAGGGACGGCATAGATGAACGTTTGACTCCTGCTCGGCAGTACGGATATCCCATGGCTGGGTGCCTTGCTAGCCAGATATCCCTTTAGATTACATCGTTCCCAGGTGCGATGGAGGCCGCTGGGCCAAAGAATTATGCAAATTACCTTGTGAGGTTGAAACCAACATCTTGGCCGAGGCCAGGCTATGCCAGTTGTAAAACCCTCCCATGCGGAATTAATCGCCCCAAATTTGTAGAGCACCATATGAATGAGTAACTGACCTAAGATTGGCTGCAGTCGTTAAAGAGATATTAACGTAACCACCCTAATTAAGTTCACTGCGAACTTCTCACCTACAGTGAAGAAAGGGAGTTGCTTTTGGATTGCATTCAGTCATTCGTTAGCGTTACTCGGTAGGCACAGTGAGGCGTGGTGGTTATGCAAGCTTTATCGATTATTCAACGTTACATCCGTCAGCAAAAGGGTCCGAAAACGGTCATCAGCCATATCCTGCGTTCAGGAGCCTTGTTCTTGGGAACAGCGACATTGCTGGCTGCCCCAGCCCATGCTCGAATCCAATCAGCTTTACAGTCAGATACCCCCCTTGTTCAGCCTCTGCTCACCCAAACAGCACCCACCATTGCTGGGAGTCTGGCCAACGGCATTTATCTTTTTGGTGAGCAGCCCTTACCTGACCAGCTTCAAACCGCCTATATGATTTTTGAAGCGCGTGCGGGACAGGTTGTTGGGGCTTTCTACTCTCCCCATTCTTCCTTCGACTGTTTTCGCGGGGATGTGCAAAACACGCAGCTTTCGCTAGTGATTACCGAAACCTATTCCCAGGAAGAGCATGCCTATGTGATGAATCTGGAAGATACGGCGATTGCTGGCCCAGGGGCTAATCAATTCGCCATCGAAGGATTCCATCAACTGGACGCGGTTAGCGATAACGATTTGCGGATGTTAGACACCTGTCAAGCCAATTACAGCCAGACTATTTAGGCTGTTTAGTGGTCATTGCCTGGGGCTTCCGTTTAATCAGCTACAGTTTCTTTCGCCGCGCTATTTTATTTTCCTAGTAGCATTAACTAACGAAGCGTACTCATTCAAAATGCTTAAATGATGCCTTGGCTATATGCTGAGGCATTGTTTTATCGTAGAAAATGAAAATCCTTAAATTCCATTGGTCGTAGGTGTGAACGCAGCAGAACAAGCTCTTAGTATCGAATACGCTAGTAAAATCGCCGCCACGGTCGGTGCCTTTAAAGGTCAGCTTCCCGACCTCCGTTCTGATCTCAAGCCTTGGGCTAATGATCCAGATACGAGGGATCTCGTCGACCCTGACTCCATTGATATCGGCTTTCATTTTCCTGGCTTTAGTCGTTCGTTTAATTGCCGCAGTTTGCTGGTTCAAATTCGTTTGCATGAGATGGCCGATGAGGATGTTTCGACCACC
>CALHGI010000566.1 GCA_938029995.1 uncultured cyanobacterium
TTTGTTTTGTCATCTAGAGTAGGCAGCATCAGTGGCAATAATTGGGCAGTTCCCAGAATAGGGGTCAATACATTGTTAAGATCATGGGCAATGCCACTGGCAAGGGTGCCCAGACTTTCCAGGCGTTGAGCCCGGAGAAACTGAGATTCCAGCTGTTTTGATTCTGTAATATCCGTATCCACGGTCAAGATGGCCACGGGCTGATCCGCGTCATCACACACCAATGTCCAACGACTGGCAGTGATAACGTCTTTACCCGATTTGGTCCGTTTAGTTAACTCGCCCTGCCATTCTCCCTGCTCAAGCACCTGGCGAAATGTAGATTCCAGTTCTGCATCGCCTGATGTAGGGTTCAAGAGAACCGTGGCATTTTGTCCATGAACTTCCTGGGCAGACCAACCGTAGATAGTCTCTGCCCCATAGTTCCAAAACTCGATAGTACCGTCTAAATCTCGGACAAAGATAGCATCGGTGGCAATATCTAACAGCGCGGCCTGCTCTCGCACTTTATGTTCCGATCGTTTGCGTTCAGTGATTTCTTGTTTAAGCTGTTGGTTAGTCGTGGCTAAGTCAGTTTTTTGAGTCTTCAGGGTTTGAACGAGGTGATTTAACGAATGAGAAAAAATGGCTAGTTCATCTTTTCCGGAAATAATTGGAATGATAACAGCAGCATCTCCTTGTTGAATCTGGTTGGTAGCTGCTGTTAACTGAAGTAGCGGATGAACAATCCGCCGAGCATTCAGCCAACTGCCAATAGCGCCAAGACTACCCAGAATTGCTCCCCACAAAAATACCTGTAGTTGTAGAGACCGTGCCGGAGCAAAGGCTCGCTGGGTAGATTGTCGAATTAAGATAGTCCAGCCTAAACCTGTGTAGTCGCGATACCCCTCACTAGGCGCAAAGCCAGTGAGATATTTACGCTCATTCGGCCAGGTTTCTAGCTGATGGCCCACTGTTCTTGTTTTCCCGGCATCTATGCTGGCCAGGGTGAGTATTTCACCCTGTAAATTCTCGGGGCCTAAAAGCACTCGCCCCTCTTTAGAAATGATCACAATCTCCATCTGACTGTCCTGTTCTAAAGGAGCTAGGAGGGAGCGTTTAATCTCTTTTGCCCATGACCAACTCAGGTGAGCACCTAATACACCTTGAAGCTCTCCATTATCATCAAATACAGGAGCAGCTACATCAACAAACCGCAGAGGTTCGTCGGTATCAGTTTGCAGGAGTTTGGCCAGTAGCAACGCTTCATGGACATCTCCTGCAAATGGGGTTGCTTGTGATTCCTGAAACCAGGGACGTTCTGCTGCGTTTTTGCCTTCTAATAACTTTCCTGTGCTGGCGAGAATAGTGCCGGTTTGATCCGTCAAGCCAATCCAAGCATAATCTGGATAGGTGGTTTGAAGCTTCTCTATGAGGGAGCGTTTGATCCCTGTGGATACATCCGATTGACGAATATCATTCAGGCTAGCCAGAATTTGGATGTCCCGGTAACGTTCAAACATGCCTCGATCTAGTTTGTCAGCCATTTGAAACGCTAGGCTACTTAGAAACTCACCTTGACTGTTAATAATGCGGTTCCGGCTAATGTGGCCTGCCAATAAGCTTAGAACAGTTGAGAGCGATAGGACTGTACCAACAGTAGCAATACCTAACCTGGCCCTGAGACTATGGCTTGGATTAAATTTAGTTAACAACTGGCTAGTTCGTGACCACATAGCAATGAATAAATCAATAAAGTAAGTACGGAGGAATCAATAGATACTGTCCAATAGATAAGGCAAGTAGGGGGGATTGTAGGGTCGTTACGCTCAGGTGCAATTAGAATTTTGAAAGCCTTTTGTATCAAACCCTTTAGCTTTTATTTTTTCGGGAGTAATATCTAAAAAATAGAGCTCATTTCAATAGAATTTCGTCGTTTTAGCCTCCTAAAGTGGGCTCATTGCACGTCATCGTAGCTACCCTATACTTTCCTCTCCAGGCTAGATCATGCTTTCAGCTTTGTGGCCCAGTTTCGCACGAGTCGGGGGCATCGGCCTATGACATCCTCTAATTGAGCCAAATATCTTCGGTTTCATAAAAGTCTCCTCGTTGCTCTAGTTGAAATCCTCCCAACAAGGCGGCAATCCATACTTCTACCAACGGCATCTGAAGTTGCCGCTGTAGCTCTACCAACCGCTGAGGTACTGACTTCCGTTTAGCTGAGATCGCTGCCACCCAAGACGACACATCCTCCGAATGGGACACGGCCAATGCCTTTTCTTTCGCTTCCTCTAAAGTCAGCTCATCTACTAGCGCCAGGACTGCAGATTTATCTACCTCACTCACAACAGAATCATCATCAGCCACATCGTCTTGACTACCAGTCAAACAGTTCCCCGCACGCTGCACCAATTCCGAAAAATCGATTTCCTGGGTCTGCCGCGTCAACCCTCGCAGCCAGTCCCCATCCATCACTGGTCCATCGCTATTATTCGCATCCTGCCAGTCTTCCCATAGCACCTCAGACTTCGCTTCACAAATCTCCGCCAGCTGCGCCAAGACCTTCCCACCCATCCGCAGCTGTTCTCGCCAGGGTAGCTCATCCATCACCACCTCAAACTGCTGCCATAGCTCCAGAATATTTGCCTCCTCCGGCATATCCGCCGCATCCCCAAAGGCATCGCCTAAATCTAGCTCTAGCTGACGCACATCAACCATCCGCTAGTCCGCCAGACTCAAAACTCTGTTGCAAAGGACAATCCTTCAGGGGACACTCAATAGGTTCTAAACGAATCTCGTTAGAAAAATGGGTCAGGCCAAAGCGTTCTTTCAAGTAGGGCATTACCTTCTGCTCCATATAGCGCTCTAGCTGACGCTTGCGGTATCCAGCACAATGAATGGGTTTTACTTCGAGTACTTTTTCTCCATTCTGGATGACGGAGGCTGCGATCGCATGGACCGGTGCATCCTTCCGCTTCTCCCGCCAAATATACAAATTCGCATAGGGCAACGTACTCTCGGCAACCTCTAACGAAACCCGTTCCACCCCATCATCCGGTTTAGCCGCCTCCACCTGCTGACGATACTCCACCCGGCG
>CALHGI010000567.1 GCA_938029995.1 uncultured cyanobacterium
TCAGACCTCGGTGCCCCCATCACAAATTTACCAGGGGCGATTTCCACCATTTCTAGTGGAGCAACACTGTTGATCGACTCAGGAAAATACTTTCCCCTATGGCTTTTAGGCTGCTGCAGGTTTCCTGACCCATCAACGGTCGTCACCTTGAACTCAAAGGACCTTAGCCCTAAATTTTGTCGCTCCGGTTCGCCAAGAACTGAAGCAAGGGCACCACTCTGGGCCGCTGCCAACAGACTTAAGCCACCCAAACTTGTATATTGAAAGAATCTTCGTCGTTTCATCACCCCATGCAATCCTCAATGTGTGCGGGACTTAGGAAATATTTTTCAGAAAATCGCAAACAGCTATATCCGTAAACACTTAAATAGCAAATTGAAGCCTAAATGTTTGCTGATTTCCAAATAATTGATCGACTACTTACCTAGTCAGTAAATTCCGAAAGTCCATTGACTGTTGTATGTTTTGCTACAACCATTTGCCAATGTCACGAAACTATATATTGTTATGAACTGAAAAGTTTTTGGGCATTTCTGCAAAGGAAACGCCAATCATACTGTCACGGGTGACCAGGGGAATTAACGCTGATTCAAGCCATCCATCGGTGTCGGCTGGCCTGACCGGAATCACCAAATATCGAGTATCTGCGGTGCTATCCATGACTCGCACCTCAACCTGTTCCGGAATAATGGTGCCGAATTCTTCTTCAAGGACACCCCTAGGATCCACCACTACCCGATGGCGATAGGCTGTGCTCTTATACCAAGAAGGGGGGTGATAGCCCAGAATTGCCCTAGGGTAGCAGGAACAAAGGGTACAAACAACAACATGGTGCACTGAAGTCGTATTTTCCACCACCTCCAGGCGAGTAATCTCCACCGTGTCAATGTTCATTTCCTGACAAGCGGCCTTGCCATTTGCTAGCAACCGTGTTTTGAATTGAGGATCAACCCAGGCGCGGGCCACCAAGCGAGCGCCCAACATGGGTGTTACCGAATCTTCCCGTTCAATTTCACGCCTGACTTCAGCGGCCGTAAAATACCCTTTTTCTTCTAACAAATGTTGGATCACCCGAGTCCGTTGGGTCCAATAGGCTTCATTGTCGCTAATGGGTTCATGGCTATGGTCATGAACCTCTGACGGTTCTACCTGTTGATTAAAGGGAAATTTATTTTGTTCCTTCTGGTTTGCCATGGGTTGAGCGCTAGGTGTCAGAGAAAGGGCGAAAAAAGAAAAAACGAGGATGAAAATTCAATTCACGGGCATTAACCAAGGTTCATATATTTCTATGCGCAGCTTATCCTTAAGACTTCTTGGGGGACAGCGATCCCCCCAAACCTCTGTCATTTCAAATTCAACAAGGTAAAGGGGTAATTTCACAACGCGAGGTCTGAAGTGGGCCAAATCCTCTGGATTTAGATACATCCCCTGAAGGCGGGCTATCGTTCCTTTCTTTCCGAATAAATAGACCGGTGTTCTGATATGGCCAGCCTTGGCATCGGTCATCACCTGCACTAAATCACCGGTACGATAGCATGGCACCCCATAGGTCTCTGGATCAATCTCAGGGGAATAGGAACTGTCTTGGGCAGGCAGTGGGGCACCTGAGACCGCCGTCTCACGATTGCTAGCCTGCTCCATACCGGCCTTGAGTTCCTCCCTAGTTAGATAACCCAGGTCGCAGAGCACAGTTTCTACGGCGAGAATACGCCTCTCGCCATATGCAGGCAATCGACCCTGTAAAAAAGTAGGGATATCGGCAGCAAAGTCTTTCGAGGCAAAGCGACCATCCACCTCTTCCGCCGCCCGCCGCACCGAGTCAAAGCTCGGTAACTGGTGATTGGCCCGCATGAGATTGTGAATGGAGGTAATCTGCTTTTCAAAAAAGCCAACTGTTACCTCCTCCGTACTAATTGTTTCCCCATCGTCTGGATTGTGGGGAATGTGCTGATGATAGGCTTTAGGGGGAACTTCCTGCATGGATATCGCACCAATTTATCCCAACTCTGCTTGATCTAACATGAGATCTTTGACAGCCATTTCCTGCTCTAGAACCTCCTCCTCAAAAAAGACATTAATAAATTTCTGGTAGGAATCTAAATCCGTCGCATCCAGGTCGTTGAAACCCCTCAAACGCGGCTGCGCCACATAGGAAGCCTGGTCGGGTTCCAGGGCCGTATATTTAGAAATAATCGGACGCACCTTATCAAAGTCCTGGTTGGCGATTTTAGTAGCGGCATCAATCACCTGCACCACTTTCTTCGCCGTCTCGGGTCGATCGGTCAAAAACTTCGAGGTGAGCACCGCCGCCCCTGAGTAAAAGGGATCGGAAATAAACATGGAAACCGGGTTGACCATGGCTCGCTTGGCCTGTTTCGTAGCTTCGGCAATGGATCCTGTGGGTTCCAGGGACAGGGTGGCGTCTACGGCCCCCGAGACCACCGAGGGTAAATGTAAGCCGACCGCCATTTGTTCAATGGTGACGTTGTTTCCCGGTTCCAGTCCGTTTTTCTTAAGAATATAGGAAAGAATTGTTTTCCATTGTATCCCTGGAATGGTACCCACTTTTTTACCCTTGAGGTCGTCAAAGGTGGTAATGGTGGAGTCGGGTTTAACAATCAGGCCATCGTTAATAAAATCACTCTTGATGCCCCCACCTTGTAGACCAAATACCTTGAAGGTGCCGGGGGTTTTGGCTTCCGCTAGCACTGTAATTCCTGCCGCTGCCCCGGGTGGCCCAAAGTCAGCCCGCCCCGAAACCAGGGAGTCAATGATTTGATTGGGGTTTTCAAATTTGACAGACTCGACTTCGATCCCGGCTTCTTCAAACAGTCCCTGCTCCAGGGCAACATAGTAGGCGGTGGTTTGCATAATGGGCAACCAGGAGGCGATCACCTTTTCTTTTTTAACAATGACCTCTGGGCTGCCCCCCGTTGCCGGGGCGTCATCTCCACTGGCCGCAGGAGCCGTTGTCACCTCTGGTGTGGAGCTACTGCCACAGGCGGCAACAGCCCCAGTCCCCAAGGCCAGGGCCCCGTACTTAACAAACTGACGTCGGTTGATAGATGGCATAACCCTATTTTCCTTTCCAATGAATGAACTTGTTTTCGGTGAGTAAAAAGAGTTGGTTCAGCCCATAGCCCATTATCCCTGTGGCAATAATGGAGGCGTACATCCCAGGCATATCAAAGACTTGCTGCTCGTCGATCACCCGCTGCCCCATGCCATTGGTGGAGCCAATAAACATCTCGGCCACGATGATCACCACCAGGGTTAAGGAAATGGCTGTCCGTAAACCAATGAAGGTTTGGGGTAAGGTTTCAAAGAAAATCACATCGAAGAAAATTCGCCACCGGGGTGTCCCCATCACCTTGGCGGCCATAATCCGGGTCTTGCGAGTATTCATCACACCATAGGCCACATTAAAAAAGATCACCAGCCCCCCGGCAAAGGCAGCTACGGCCACTTTAGAGAAGTCCCCAATGCCAAATACCACTAGAAATAGGGGAAACATGGCCGTTGCCGGTGTGGAGCGAAAAAAGTCGATCAGAAATTCAAAGGAACGGTACAGCCGTTCATTGGCCCCCAGTAAAATCCCAATGGGAATGCCCAGGATGGTGGCAATGACAAACGCATAGAGGCTGCGGTAAAGCGTCAGCCCAAAGTCCCGCACCAAGTCCCCTTGAAAAATACCTTCCCATAGGGCTAAAAAGGTATCCACCGGTGAGGGTAGCAGCACTGGGTTAATCAGCTGCAGGGCCGTCACCCCCCACCAAATTCCAATCAAAAGAATTGTCCCAGCATTCCCCTCTAGGACGGAGAGAATTCTGGCCACATTGGGACTGGGACGAGCGCGTTGGAGGCGTTGCATAGTCAACTAGCTTCTCGACGAAATACGTCTAAACTGTGGGCCTTAATGCTGACAAATTCAGGGTCTGACAGGGTGTCCAGGGTGCGGGGACGACTGGCTTCAAAGACGACTCGCTCGGCGATACGGGTGGGGCGTTTAGTGAGTAATAAAATATGATCCGCTAGATAGACGGCTTCTTCGAGGTCGTGGGAAATCATGACAATGGTCACCCCCGTGGCGGCAAACACATCCTGTAATTTGTCACGAATGGCTAGGGTGGCTTCGTAGTCTAAGGCGGAAAATGGCTCATCCAGAAAGAGAATGTTGGGTCGGGTGGCCAAAGACCGCATGATGGATACAAGCTGTTGCTGACCTCCCGATAGTTCGTAGGGATAGCGATCCAAGTCAAAGCCCACGTTAAATTGCTGGGCCAACTCCTCCACTCTGATCTGACGCTGCCTACGTGATAGGCCTGCACTCAATAGCGGATATTCTATATTGGCCCTGGCTCTCAGCCAGGGAAATAGGGCATCTCGATAGTTTTGAAAGACATAGCCGATTTGGACTTGAGAGCGTGGCTTGCCACCAAATTTCATCTGGCCTTTGTCAGGCTGTAGTAGTCCGGCAATCATGTTGAGCAGGGTGGATTTGCCGCAGCCGTTGGGTCCAAAAATGCAGGTGATTTTCCCCCTGGCAATCTGCAGGTCGAAATCCTCATACAGAACCTTCCCGCCCAGATATTTTGTGAGTCCTGTGACGACAATATCTAGACCGGAGATACCAGCTTGATTAATTTGTTTCACATTGTTTTGATAGCCCACATTTGCTGACATTAGTTACAATCGAAACACAGTCTGGGCAAGAGATATACCCGCCAACCTAACAACAGCAGCATCAAACGGTATTGAAATAGTAGTTAATGAGGACTCATTTCAGTTACTCAAACAGTAGCTTATCGTTTTATTCGAAAACAAACCGTAGACTGCAATACACTTCTTTTACTAGAAACGTCATGGAAACCCCAAAAATATCAGGAATCCATAAATTATTAGTATGATGTTCAGCCTAGGGATTCTTAAAAATTAGGGCCATGGTTTTAGCTATGGGATGCCATGG
>CALHGI010000568.1 GCA_938029995.1 uncultured cyanobacterium
TCTCTAGCAACACCACACCGCTCTCCGCAAAGAGTATATGACCACAGTGCAACAAGAACTACACTTAAAAATCCCTGACTAGCCACTGGCTGAACCACAGTATGGATTCCATATCGAACCACTGCGTTGAGTGCTCTCACCCACGGTCAGCAAGCCTTCACTAGGAAATTTATGCTTTATTTCGGTTGCGAATCGCGGCAAGGCCCATGCCGACTAGACCAGGAAGAAGAGCTGGTGTAGGAATAGGCTCTGGAGCTTGACCCAAATCTACAACCGCATAGGAAAAGTTATTAGATGGGGAATCAGACCTCTGACCCACTAGCGTTACCGTGCCATCAGGCATTAAATCATTGCCTTGATAGGAAGTCCATAGAACACCTCTATTTTCCTCTTCACCAAAAGCAAAAAGAGGACCCGTGAATCCTCCATCCTGGGGTCGTCCTAAGTTGCCAGGGACGCCTGCATAATGGGCCAAACCAGCAGCGGTGGCAATTGACTGTGCCAACGACTCATTGTTAAACCAGGGCAGCAATTCCTCAAATTCATCGCGTCCACGCAAGTCATTAAAATTAGTCGTCTCAGTAGTGATTTCATACGTCGATCCCTCGACCGTCAGAGATAGTGCAGAGACAGGAGAAGCTGACAACGCTACAGCAGAAACAGCTGCAATCCCAACAGAAGCAGCCACTTTGTTCATTCTCATAACAATTTCGAAAAAAATAGCAAAATAAGCTGAATCGACACACGTTTCCCCATACGAACTATTGAGAGTGCTTCTAGGGGAAAACGTAGTTTAGAACAATAAATAGAAAAGAATTCATGTATTTATTAAGAATTCAAAAAGATAACCCATTCGCCTTAACAGTATGCAGTTTAAGCTTTATGTCCCCACTTTGCCTGTCCACATAACCTGGATTTCACAAAAGCAAACTCTTCTGGCAAAATGCATTACGCCTCTGCGGACTGGCATCCGAAAAAGGCGTATAGAAGAATATTCATCCACAGATTAAAACAATAGGATAAGCATCACGTTCCACACAACAGAGGAGATACTCATCCCTTCATTACATCTCCAAGCAACCACTTAGGCGGCAATCTTCACCTTAAACATCAGCCGCTCATTCTCTACAGCTACGACAACAGTATCTCCTCCCTTATAATCACCTCGGAGAATTCCCTTTGCCAGTGGCGTCTCCAACTCTCGCTGGATAGCCCGTTTCAGGGGCCGTGCCCCATACACCGGGTCGTATCCAACATCCGCCACAAAGTCCAGAGCATCTTCCGACAGGGACAGACCTATTTTCTGCGTCCCTAACCGTTTCTCCAAAGCTTTCACCTGGAGCTTCACAATCTCTCGCAGTTGAGACTTTTGCAAACTGTGGAAGATAATCATCTCATCCACTCGGTTTAAAAACTCAGGCCGGAAATTACCGCGCAGAGATTCCATCACACGCGCTCTCATTTCTTCATACTTACTATCATCACCAGCTACGTCCAGAATGTACTGGGAGCCAATGTTACTCGTCATAATGATCACCGAGTTTTTAAAGTCCACCGTGCGACCCTGGGAATCGGTCACTCGACCATCATCAAGAATCTGTAGCATGATGTTAAACACATCGGGATGGGCCTTCTCAATCTCGTCAAAGAGAATGACAGAATAGGGGCGGCGACGTAAGGCTTCGGTCAATTGACCACCTTCGTCATAGCCGACATAGCCCGGAGGCGCACCAATCAGACGAGACACCGCATGTTTCTCCATGTACTCAGACATGTCAATGCGAACAATCGCTTCTTCAGTGTCGAAGAGATAACTGGCCAAAGCTTTTGCTAGCTCGGTTTTACCCACACCAGTGGGGCCTAAGAAAATAAAGCTGGCTGTGGGCCGGTTAGGATCGGCCAACCCCGCCCGCGATCGCTGGATGGCATCGGCCACGGCGACCACCGCTTCATCCTGGCCAATAACTCGCTCATGGAGTTCATCTTCCAGGTGTAGCAGCTTGGCCATTTCCGACTGCACCAGCTTGCTAATGGGAATGCCAGTCCACTTGGAAATAATCTCGGCAATGTCAGCCTCGGTGACTTCTTCGCGCAATAATGTTTTGCCACTAGCCTGGGATTCGGCCAGTTTGTTTTCCGCCTCAGAGACTTGTTCCTGAAGCTCGGTTAGTTTGCCATACTTAAGTTCCGCCGCACGGGTATAGTCGTAGTCCCGCTCAGCCTGGGCAATTTCGATGTTAACGCGGTCCACATCTTCTTTAATTGCTTGCAACTGGTCGATGGTGTCTTTTTCGGACTGCCACTGGGCATTGAGGGTACTTTGTTCCTCTTTGAGGTTACCGAGTTCTCTCTCTAGGCGTTCCAGCCGTTCCATAGACCCCGCATCGGTTTCATTTTTCAGAGATAGGCGCTCCATCTCTAGCTGCAAAATTTTGCGATCTACTTCATCTAGCTCTTCGGGTTTGGAGGTGATCTCCATTTTGAGTTTGGCAGCCGCCTCATCGACCAGGTCAATGGCCTTGTCGGGCAGAAAGCGATCGCTAATATACCGAGTTGACAAAGTCGCTGCGGCCACGAGGGCATTGTCCGCAATGGTGACACCATGGTGCAGCTCATAGCGCTCTTTTAGGCCCCGCAGAATGGAAATGGTATCGGGCACCGTGGGCTGATCAATATAAACCTGCTGAAACCGTCGCTCTAGGGCGGCATCTTTCTCAATGTACTGGCGGTACTCATCTAGGGTGGTGGCCCCAATGCAGCGCAGCTCACCCCGAGCCAACATCGGCTTGAGCAGGTTGCCTGCATCCATCGCTCCCTGGGTAGCACCGGCACCGACAACGGTGTGAATTTCATCAATAAACAGTACTATCTGGCCTTGGGAATCGGTCACTTCTTTCAGGACAGCTTTGAGGCGTTCTTCAAATTCACCGCGATACTTGGCTCCGGCAATTAGGGCACCCATATCCAAGGCGATCAGTTTGCGATCGCGCAGCGACTGGGGCACATCATTATTAATAATCCTCTGGGCCATTCCCTCGGCAATGGCCGTTTTACCCACCCCCGGTTCACCAATTAGCACCGGATTATTCTTCGTTCGGCGAGACAGAATCTGAATCGTACGACGGATTTCATCATCCCGACCGATCACCGGATCCAGTCGTCCCTCCCGCGCATATTCAGTCAAATCACGACCATACTTCTCTAGCGCTTCGTATTTCCCTTCAGGGTTTTGATCCGTCACCTTTTGATGGCCTCGTACTTTTTCTACAGCAGTCTTCAGCTGCTTGGCGTTAATATTCGCCTCCCGCAGCAGGGTTTTACCAAAGCGAGCATCGTCTGGATAGCCCAGCACCAAATGCTCAATGGAAATATAGTCGTCTGCAAAATCTTTGCGAAACGCTTCGGCGCGGTCTAGCAAGGTATTGAGAGAACGCCCCAAATATACGGTGTCACTCTGCCCTTTTACCTGGGGTTGTTTACGCAAAAATGCTTCGGTGGCGCTGCGCAGGTCCCCCACGGAGGCCCCCGCCTTTTGCAAAATTCGACTGGCCAGCCCATCTTCATCCAATAGCGCCAGCATCAGATGTTCAGTTTCAATCTGCTGGTGCTGCCACTGTTTTGCTAGATCGGTGGTGGTTGCGATCGCAGCCCAGGCCCGTTCCGTAAATTGATTTGGATTTGATGGTTGCATAACCCAGACTCCGTTGCATGTGCGCTGGCATGTGCGCCTGTTTGCATTCTAGGCAAAGACCCACCCTAAGGGTGATCGGTGTTCCCCTCAGAGAAGGTGGGTATTGCCGCCCATGGAGCAGAATGTGACTGTTGTAGAGCTTCTCCCTGCCCAATTCCCTCAATCAGCCTAAATTTGAGACATTGCCCACCCATGGGCCACAAAAGCCACTCCACCCAGGGAAAGCATCTTAGCCAAAAACGAAAATTATCAAGGCCGCTATTTTTAGTGGCCTTTTATCCGTAACAACTAAGGGCAGGAGGGTATGTTACAAATAGATGCTGACGGGCTGCAGCCAAGATTTCTGAGATTCCCCGATTCTTACGTTAATCAATCGAAGGAAATCTGTATCTTGATAAAGATGTGTGTTGACTAGCTAGAAGTTTTGCCAAACCTTCCCCCACGAGAGACCGGGCCGCCGCGTTCTGCGCTGCGTCAGACGCTATATTCCACCTACTGCGAGCAGCAACCCCTGCGTCGGATTTCGCGCACATTTTCGCCGCTCGAATTTATCCGTTTTATCAGTTATATCAACTTCCGCACCGTCAAAGCCGTGGTGCAGGCTACGCTACAGCGCCGCTTACCAAGTTTAGCCTCAGAAATGGCCTATAACGCAATGCTGGGACTGTTTCCCGGCATCCTAGCCATGCTGACCGCCATTGGCCTCGTCAAATCCCTAGAAAATACCTTCAATCGACTGGCCACAAGCCTGGGCGAGGTGGCCCCAGGAGCAGTCAACGATCTGATTCAAAATTTTGCCAATGAAGTGAGCGACGGCGAAAACAAGGGCCTATTTTCCGTCAGTTTCGTCATTGCCCTGTGGGCATCCTCCGGAGCCATTAGCGCCGCCATGCGCGCCCTAGACGAAATCCATCAAATCCCCGTCGAGCAACGGCGACCCTTTTGGAAAGCGCGACTGCTCTCCATTGGACTCACCATTGGCACCATTTTGCTACTCATGACTGCCTCCTATCTGGTGTTTATTAGTGCAGGGGTGTTCAAACTGCTCGCCCAACAGAGTGGGGGCACCGTTGGTGTATGGGTTTCGCGCATTTGGGAATTACTCACATGGCCCCTGGCCTTGGGCATGGTGTCCTCTGCCTTTGCCTTTGTCTATCGGTTTGGCCCCAGCCGCTGGACCCGTGGTAAACCCCTCA
>CALHGI010000569.1 GCA_938029995.1 uncultured cyanobacterium
CCTAGCTGCCATGGTTGCCCCCTACTCTCAGTTAAGCGGTCTTGTCGGCTTTTTAATGTTTCCCATCGCCTTTCTGGCTGGTATGCGCCTGTGGCCCTGGGTTGATATTTGGCTTCAAGGTTGTTGGTCATTAGTCGACAGACGTAGGCAGTCCCCATCGATGTTATCTGGGCGTTTTCGAGGAGCCATTAGTTCTTTGACGTTTGTTGTAACCTCTGTGTTAACTTCGATTTTGTCAGGGCGAATTCTGACCCCTCCGGCCATGCAAGCGGTGGTTGAGCCAGGTTACAAAATTCTAATTACAGCTGGAGCAATATATGGCATCCTCTGCTGGGCGCTCATTCAGTTGGGTTATCTGCGGCCTGCCGACATTTATTCCACAGATTAACTGTCCTGGCGGCCATGGCAAGCGGCTCAAAGCCTCAGACTTGGAGGGGCCCAGCTTATTTAGGGCGTTGCTGATCCTTGGGATGATTTAAGCTGCGAACTTTCGGATGTATTGCGTCATTCTCGGAGCGGTCCATCCCCTAAATCAGCAACGGCTATTTATCGACTGGTTGAGGGATTAGCAATACAGATTTGACGGGGCGTTGTATTGCTTGGCCATTTGAATCCAACCGTCCATGGTAAGTGCGAGCCGCCCCATCATCGTCTAAGCCTGGAGCGTGCATTGATGATGAGCTGCCCCCATCCAAGTTCAATAGTTTATGGGCATCCATCGCGCCCATAAAGTCGGCTAGTTCTTCCAAGGTCATCCCTCCGGTCGGATTGGCCTGAGCCACCATCACCCACAGGAGGGTGCCGTCTCGTTTAAGGCCGATGGCGCTGCGGGCGTTACGTTGCCGACGACCAATCGCGTCTCGAATTAGGGTGCCGTTGGCATAGTCGGTAAACCCCTCTCTTTGAGATGTGTCAGGTCGCAGCTGGGGACCTGCCCCTAGGGCACTGTGGAGATTGCATCCCTGGGGAATGGGCGCGACATGGAAGGTGATGTCGTAGTGAATTTGATGGTCGCAGCTATAGCGTCGAAACTCGGAGCGGTTGAGAATTTTCTCTAGATAGACAGCTAGATCCGGGTTGGCCATTAACCGTTGGTTGTCCCGTGGATCGGCCACTACGGTGCCATTAACCGTAATGAAGGATGTGGTTTGGCCATTGTTAGGATCAAAAAAACCTCCATTAAGGACGGCTAAGGCACCGGTTTCAGTGGCAAAGGTTGTCACTGTTTTGAGGTTGTCACCCATGGCTACCTCTACGGGATAGTTGGGGGGGATCGTCATCACATGGACCTGGGCAACGGTGGCATGGTCGTTGGGCCAGTTTTGAATGGTGAATGTGGGGTGCGGTTCGGCTTGGGGAGCTTTTGCCTCGTTTTTTGCTGGCATGGCCGCCGGTTCTGACTGGGCTGAACATTGGGTCAGACCGAAGGCTAGTCCTAGCAGTATGGATAGCTTGACGTTCCACCAGTACTGTCTTTTTCTGTGATTCGGCTGCATTGTTTACATGCTCAGTCTTGTTGGTTATCCGGCTGCATTATTGCGCCTGTGTCTACTGTAGCTATGCTGGTTTCACTCGGCCGCATTACATGGGTGTTTGGCCCATCCATGCTTTTTTCTTGGCCGTGTTACGCCCGCGTTTACGTCATCTATGCTTTCTTACGTAGCCGTATTACGCACGCGTTCACTGTAGTCTTGGGGGCGCAGTTGTCGAAACCCTTGAAAGGCGAGTTGGCGTAACCCTAGGGGTAGGTACGATAGAACCTTGCCGAACTTTGCTTTGGACGATAGGGAACCGTTGGCGGCCAGTTCTTGAATAAGTTGACGCCCCCGTCGGGCCTCCCCTTTTTCAATCAGACGCATGGCTAGGACCTGCTTGAGGGTTTTGAGCTTGGCGTGGCGGATAGTTTCGAGTTCTGGGCGCTGGGAAAAGTGATAGCTTTCTAGGCAAAAGATCTTGGCGGATAGGAAGTGAATGTCCTGTTTTAGGCTGGTTTGTCCCCCATGGAAGCGATATTCCATCAGTCGCTCAGGGATAAAGTAGCCGGTTTTGCCAGCGGTGGCGAGGCGCACCAATAGGTCGAAGTCCTCACAACCGTCGGCCTCAAACCGCATAAAGTTGACCTCGTTTAGGCACTCTTTGCGGAAGAGGGTGGACCCGACCTGCAAACTTTGGTTGACAAAGGTTTCTTTGAGTAGGTCATGGAGTATGGCTGCTGGTAATCGGTCTTTGCCCCATTTGGCGGAGTTAGTGGCGGTGGCGGCTTCATCTCTTTCGTTTCGGGCATTGATCACCCAATGATCGGTACAGACAAAATCCACCTGGGGCTGGTCTTCCATGATGGCCACCGTGCGCTCTAAAAATGCAGGGGTCAAGGCATCATCATCATCGAATTTGATGAAATATTGTCCTTGGGCGGCGTCATAGCCTGAACGCATGTTGCGGCTGCGTTGGATATTTTTGGGATGGCGGATGTAGTGGATGCGTGGATCGTCCCATTGGGCGACGACCTCGGCCGTATTATCGGGGGAAGCGTCGTCACAGATCAGGAGTTCAAAGTCGCTAAAGGTTTGATTTAGGACGCTATTGACGGCATAGGGCAAAATGTGGGCCCGGTTATAGGTAGGGATACAAAT
>CALHGI010000570.1 GCA_938029995.1 uncultured cyanobacterium
CCATTTCCGTACTGCCAGTCGATAAGCCTACATTAGTGTGTGACTATCTTGGCGATACCGTGGTCCGGACTGGGGGCTTTACGTCCCTAGAGGTGGCGAACTCTTGGGCGTTGTACTTGACTGATATTGAACAGTTGGAAACTGTTGTTGTAGAATCAACCGTTGCTTCTCCAGTTCCTGAAGACACCGTAGCGATAACCCAGCCCCAGGGAGATTATCAGCCAACGCTGCTGGGGGAGGGAGTGGCTGTGCTGGTGGACTATCAGCAAAACCCTGATATCGGTCGTGAACTGGCTCAACAGGGAATGGTTGGACTTGCTGTTTACTTGCAGCAACCTTATTTGTTGGTGATGCACACCACTGATTCCTCTGCGGCCGCGACCAGATTACAGCAGTTGGTCGACCGTGGTCTGACATCGTTTTTAGTGGATGGCCAGCAGGTGATTCGACTGACAGACTCTATTCGCTAAGGATTAGCTACAGTGTGCTGCTGGGTTGAATGATTGGTCGGTGCTGATTGTGGGGATGACCCGGTCTGGCCATGATTCAATAAACCGGTATCTATGAGATGAAATCATCCCGAGGATCAGCCGAGCCATGATGGGCAAACCGTTCTCAGCATACAGATTGGGTTGTGAGCGCTTTGCCATACCAGGATGGTTGTGTGCCAGGTTAGCGTTTCTAACGCCAGGCTATCAGGGATATATCCATGGTATGAACTAACCTGGCAGATGCTGTGGGGAAACCATCGGTGTTAGGGGTGTCTGCTTTGGCGTAGTGGGGACCTAATAGGTAGGGCCTGCCAAGAGACCGATAAATACCCCTAGGGCCGCGCCTGCGATCACCTGCACGGGGGTGTGGCCCAGTAGCTCTTTGAGCCGGTCTTCTTGAAATTCATGCTCATTGAAGAACTCATCCACAATTTGGTTGAGAACGCGCGCTTGTTTCCCTGCAGCCTGGCGTACACCCGCCGCATCGTACATAACAATGACTGCAAACACTGTGGTTAGGGCAAAGGCAGGACTAGACCAGCCGATGGTTTGGCCAATGCCGCAGGCTAAGGCGGTGACTAGGGCGGAGTGGGAACTAGGCATGCCGCCTGTTTCCACTAGGACATGAAAATTCAGGCGCTGGCTGGTAATCACTTCGATGATTAACTTGAGTAGTTGGGCACTCAAACAGGCCACCAGAGATACGACTAGAACGTGGTTCTGAAAAATCTCGCTAAAGGCTTCCATAGGTACTGTGAATGGGTTATTAATGAGTGCGCGCGGTAATGTAATCTGCGATCGCAACCAACGGCTGCTTCAGGTGGCCAAAGGGTGCCAGCTCATCTTTCGCTGATTGCACCAGGGCCTGAGCCTGCTGTTTAGATTCTTCTAGGCCCCAAATACTGGGGTAGGTTGCTTTTTGAGCCGCAACGTCTTTGCCAATCGACTTACCCAGCTCTTCTTGGGTCGAGGTAATGTCCAGCACATCATCCACAATCTGAAACGCTAAACCAATATTTTGGGCATAGCGAGATAGTCGCTCAACCGTGTCCGTATCAGCTCCAGCCAATACAGCCCCCGATACGACCGACACCTCCAATAGGGCAGCGGTCTTATGGCGATGGATGAAATTCAGAGTTTCAATGGAGGTGTCAGGTTTTCCTTCAGAGGCCAAATCTACAATCTGTCCCCCCACTAATCCCGCCGCTCCGACTGCGCGTCCCAATCTCCGAATGACCTCCAAAATTTCCTGAGGTGGAACGTTTTCAGTGCGATCGGCAATAAATTCAAAGGCGTAGGCAAGGAGGGCATCTCCGGCCAAGATCGCCACATCATCACCATAGACCTTGTGGTTTGTCAGCTTGCCCCGACGATAGTCGTCATTGTCCATGGCCGGGAGATCATCGTGGATGAGGGACATGGTGTGCACCATCTCCAGGGCGCAAGCCGTGGGCATTGCTTGAGTGGCCGTACCTCCCACCAGTTCGCAGGTGGCCAAACAGAGAATCGGTCGTAGACGCTTACCCCCCGCCATCAATGAGTAGCGCATGGACTCATAGATGGTTTCTGGATAGACTACCGCCAATGATGTTTCGAGGGCTGCCTCAACCTCGGCACACTTAGTTTTGAGGTAAGTTTTGAGGTCAAAATCAGCAGCGACATTGGTGGACATCATGATTACAAAAAAAGAAATTTATGAACCTGTGAAACTTGTGCAGTGGCAATCTACGATGCTCGTCTGGAGTCAGGTTGCCAGCCTGCTGCTCTTGCCTGTCAGTTTTAACGGACGTCAAGGCACGGGAAGCGCTAACCCTTAATTAAACATTAAATCGTTTACGGTAGCTTAATATTGTATTGTGCAACAACATGGTCACGGTCATAGGACCAATTCCCCCCGGTACAGGGGTAATTGCTCCGACAATGGGTGCGATCGCATCAAAATCTACGTCGCCCACGAGCCGAGATTTGCCCAGCTCAGCATCGTGAACGCGGTTTATACCCACGTCAATAATCGTTGCCCCTGGTTTAACCCAGTCAGCATTTACCATTTTTGGACGACCCACCGCGGCCACCAAAATATCGGCCTGACGGCATAGGTCAGGGAGGTTTTCTGTTCGAGAGTGGGCAATGGTTACGGTGGCGTTCGCTTCCAGCAGCATTAGGGCCATGGGTTTCCCCACCAAAATGCTCCGTCCCAGCACAACGGCTTGTTTGCCTGAAGGATCGATATCGTACTCTTTAAGAACCGCCATGATGCCGGCGGGGGTGCAGCTGCGCAGGCCAGGCTCACCCCGCATTAAGCGCCCCATATTTTCAGGATGTAGACCATCGGCATCCTTTTCTGGGTCAATACGGTTGAGTAAAGCGGACGCGTCTAAATGATCAGGTAGGGGCAGTTGAATCAAAATCCCATCTACCCGGTCATCCTGATTGAGTTGATCAATTAACTCGCCCACAGCCTGTTGGGATGTATCACTAGGCAGATGGGACCCAAAGGATGCAATACCCACCCGTGTGCAGGCGCGTTCCTTATTTCGGACATAGGCTGCACTGGCAGGGTTATCCCCAACCATGACAACGGCTAGGCCAGGAGGGCGACTCCACTGCCCACTCTGGCTGGTGATATCGGCGGCTAATTGGGATTGAAGTTTTTGGGCAAGAGCTTTGCCATCTAACCGTTGGGTCATGAAGTTTTTGCTAACTTTATCGGCGATTATGCCAATATCGCTAATCAATT
>CALHGI010000571.1 GCA_938029995.1 uncultured cyanobacterium
AAGCACTATGCATGGAACCAATCCCCATCTAGACTTGATCCCGTGGCATGTGGGTTTTTCCAAAGGGGCAACAGGAACGGGATGCGAATTTTATTTGTGGCAGCAGAAGCCGCTCCACTAGCAAAAGTGGGCGGTATGGGCGATGTGGTCGGCACACTGCCCAAGATACTGCGGGCCATGGGGCACGATGTGCGAGTGTTAATGCCCTATTACGGCACCATTGGAGACAAGGTGGCGGTCCCGGACGAACCGGTGTGGTGGGGCTATGCCATGTTCAATGCCTTTGCCGTCTACGAAACCACCCTGCCCAAGTCCGACGTCCCCCTCTATCTATTTGGCCACCCTGCCTTTGATGGCAACGAGATCTACGGTACCCCCGACGAAGACTGGCGGTTTACCTTTTTTGCCAACGGTGCCGCCGAATTTTGTTGGAACCACTGGAAGCCGGACATTCTGCACTGTCATGACTGGCACACCGGCATGCTGCCCGTCTGGATGCACCAGTCCCCAGAAATTTCCACCATCTTCACCATCCACAACCTGGCCTACCAAGGCCCGTGGCGCTGGAAACTCGAAAAAATTACCTGGTGTCCTTGGTACATGCAAGGGGATAGCACCCTGGCCGCCGCCCTGCTCTATGCGGATCGGGTGAATGCCGTTTCCCCCACCTATGCCCAACAGATCCAAACTAAAGAATATGGTGAAAAGCTAGAGGGACTGCTGTCCTACATCAGCGAAAAACTGAGCGGCATCGTAAACGGCATTGACCTAGACGAGTTTAACCCCGCCACCGATGAACACATTGAACAACCCTACACCACAGAAACCTTAGAGAAACGAGCCCTCAACAAGCAGGCGTTGCAGGAAGAGATGGGTTTGGAAGTGAATGATGGTCGCTTTGTAATTGGCTTAGTCAGTCGCCTGGTGGAGCAAAAGGGCATTGACCTGATTTTGCAAACCATGGATCGCTTTTTGTCCTACACAGATGCCCAACTGGTGCTGCTCGGGTCAGGTAATCGTGATTATGAAACCCAGCTGTGGGAATTATCCAATCGTTTTCCCGGTCGGGTATCGGTGTACTTGATGTACAGCAGCCAGTTAGCGCAAAAAATCTATGCTGGGGCAGACGCCTTCCTCATGCCGTCAAAGTTTGAGCCCTGCGGCATCAGCCAGATGATCGCCATGCGCTACGGCTGCGTCCCCATTGTGCGGCGCACGGGTGGTCTGGTGGATACGGTCACCCACCATGACCCGGTGAATGGTGTGGGTACGGGCTATTGCTTTGACCGCTATGAGCCGTTGGATTTGTTTACCTGCATGGTGAGGGCCTGGGAAGGATTCCAGTACAAACCCTTCTGGAAGGAATTACAGAAGCGGGCCATGGCAGAAAACTTTAGCTGGGAAAACTCGGCCCTGGAGTACATCAAGCTTTACAGCGACATCAAAGGTCTACCCCATGAGGGCCAAATTCCCGTTAAGCATGGTGGCACGCTGAAAGTTAAGCCATAAAGCCTAAGACGTTAGGGCTAAAACGTTGGGCCTAAGACATTAGGACTAAAACATTTGCCCGACCGGGTTGGCGTGGGCAAAACTGCCATTTTCGCAGTGGGTCAGTCTAGTTAAGATGGTTTGTGCTTCGGGGTCATCCCCCTGGAGAATGTCTTGGGCAACGGCAATGTTAATCAGTTCCATGCCCAGCCGAATCCAGTAGGCACCCCTAACAGATTCAAAATCCACCGGAGGCATCTGCCCTCCATAGGATTGATCCAAATCTAGCTCTAGCTTTTCAGCCAGGGCACGCACCACGTATTGTCGTTGGGGCTGCGCCTGGGCAATCAAACCCCCTAGGGGTTGGGCAAAAATCTCAGCGATTTGTTCTTCCTTGGCCTGTTGTTGCAACCACACTTCCGCTGTTGAAACGGGCCAATCGGTGGTCTCTTCATCGACTTTAGCAAAGGCATGGGCTTCGGCATAGGAGACTTTTCCATCGGTGTCATAATCAGCTGAGGCAACAGGTTTACCCGTGCGGTCAACACCACTCAAACCAGCGAAAAAGCTAGAGCTATAGTCACGATAATCCGCCTCATTCACCGCTGGCGTACAGCCGACCGATGGTCTCTCGGCAACGGTGGCAAAGAAACCGCAGCGATTGTGTAAAGCGACTGGATTGTCGGGATTGCCTTGTTCATAAATGATATTTGCAAAGGAGCCTGCGAAGCACTGGGCCATCATGGTGACAAACGGCTGATCGGGGGGCAGCTGATCGAGCCAGCTGGTGAGCTGCTGCACAGAAACCAACTGCTCCTGCCAGAGGATCATGGCATTGTTGTCTGGGTTCTCTCCGTTATAGGCACCGTGACCCGTGAAATAGAAAAAGGCTGGGCAAGGGGATGATTTTTGCCCTAACTCTTTGAACCACGTCTGGGCATTATCGAGGGTGGCAGGACCATTGAGGTGATCAATGTCTGGAGGTTTAAACTGCTCTTGACCGACCCGGTTAATAAAACGCACGGTGGAAGCCCCATCATTACCATTGGCAAAATATTGGCGCACATGACTGAGGCCAATGCCTAGGTGGCTGAGGGTACGCTGAAAATAGCGAACATTTTTTTCGAGGGCAATTTCGTTGTAATGGGGGGCACCCCCACCCGCCAGTACTAAAAACTCCATGGGGGACTCCCCAGGCTTAATGGCAAGATCCATCGGCGCGGGAGAATTTTCAGGGGTGGTTTGTCTGGTCCAGCCCAACCCCAGCCCAATGGCCACCCCCAATAAACTGGTGGTTAAGAGCTGGGTGAAAAACGGGGGTGCGCGCATGGAGACTATTGACGTTGCTTCATGTATTCTAGCCACGGGTTTAAGCCATGACTAGAATGGGCCTGGGCCAGAATCGGCCCACCGCCCTATTCCCAAAGAGCGCTCTAGAATAGGACACTTGCCGTTGCGTCTCCGCTGCTATGCATCAACTTGTCACCGCTGCCCTTGACGCCCAGGACTATGGACGGGCGAAACAACTAATCAAAAAGTGGCGCAAGGCAGCCCCCAAGGACCCCTGGATGCTCCTGGCCATTGGCCGGTTGCAGGAAGGCACCCTACAGTGGGATGCGGCGGAGAAAACCTATCTAACGTTTTTGAAACGGGTGAATAACCCCAAGCTGATGGGGCAGGCTCGGGCTGGGTTGAAGCGGGTGCAGCAATCACGGGAAATCAGCCGCCGGGAAGCCCTGGATGAGGCGAAGGCCGTCCTGGGGAGTGAAGAGCCTGGGGTGTTGGTGATTAGGCCGCCGAAAAATGCACAGCAGGCGGCGGTGGGGATGGCAGAAGTGCTGAGGATTGATCCCTATATGGCGCGGCTACAGCTGCCGAAAAAGGGGCTACGGCTACAGCGCACCGGCCCCATTGGGGAAATGCAGTATTACGGTGAGGCCCTGGAAGCAGCAGGGATACCCACGGTGTGGGCCACCATTGACCAACTCAAGGCGGTACAGGTCTTTCAGATTAAGCACTTTCAGGCGGTCTCACCCCAACCGGTGGTGGTGTGTCAGAGTCCCACGGGGCAGATGGGGTCTCTCCAGTTTGATTGGTCTGAGGTGACTCAGATCGTCCGGGCACAGCTGCCGGTATTTGAGCAGGTGACGGATAAGGACCCACGGGGAAAACCACGGCGGAAGGAGCTGGTGCAGGACTATGTCCAGGTGATCGATTTGCATGTCCATGGGCGGAAGATTATTTTGCGGGGGTGCGATCGCACCTATGAATTTCGCAAAAGCGTTGCCCTGGTCCCCGAACAAACCAACCTCACCTCCAGCCGCATGCGATGGAACGGCCTGTGGCAAACCATTAGCCAGGGTACTAACTGCCCCACCCTGGAAGACTTTAGCAACTTTGGCCAAGGCGCCCTGGAAATGATCCCCCTGCTGCCATACATGCCGGTTTATTTAGCCCTAGACCGCCGTAAACCCAGCGATTGGGATACGGCCCTACAAATCTACAGCACCTTACTGTTCCTACAGCATCCTGGCGTGTAGGGAAGAAGCAAGAGACGCCCTTAAAGAAACCGAGAGGCCAATGCTTGGGCCATGGCAACCGTCCCCATGGCCAACAAAAAGCTGACCGCAAACACCACCTGCACCTGGCCATCACTCACTAAAGCCAAGGCCACACTCGTTGCCGCACCCACCCAGGCAGCTTGCCGCATCATACCCAGCTGTTTATAGGCTCCACCACAGGCTGTACAAGACTGGGTGTGGCGCTCAAACCGGGTGGATAGGCCCAAAGCACCGTGGTCCATAGGGGGCGGCTTCACCGTAGCAAAGCCCACATACCAAGGTAAGTTTGCCCCAAAGCGATCTAACCAACGGCGATGCTCCATCACAAAGGTGTCACAGGTTTTCAACGGAAAATAGGCAGCCTGGACCGGCTGTTGTGACTGCTGAAGAAATTGTTCCTGGGCCACGATAAACGATAGATCTTCCTCCAGAATCTTATTTTGCCGCAAATGCTCTAACCATCGAGGCTTGAGGGTAAAGGAACGCTTAAAAAAGGTGCCATAGCGTCGCACCAACAGTCGGCTGTGGCCAGGGGCCAAGGGCAAGGCATATAAACCCAGCCCCCCCACAACCCCATAGGCTGGATTCGAAAAATCATAATGCACCAGCACGGGCGCATGGAACTTAATATTGCCCCAGGGAGCCTGGGGGCGATCGGCCCGCCGAAAGCGGCCTTGAATACCCTCCACAGAGGTGGCCAACACCTCCATCTCCAATGGAGCCGCATCATCACGACGAATATTCAGTTCGGTACCATCGTGGCTAATGTACACATGGGCCGGGTCCAAAAGGTTTTCTACCAAAAACGTATGATCAAAAGGGAGATCGGTAGCCGTATCCACCTGAAACACCCCGTCTGTTTCTAACCCTGGGATAGTCGGTGGAGTGGCCGGAGTTGGCGGCACATGACCATCGGCCCAAACCCAGATAATGCCCTGGTGCTCTTGGACGGGAAATGACTGCGCATGGGCGCGTTCGGGCATGGTGGCCCCCGCTAACAAGTGGGGAATATGGACACAGGTACCCCCGTCCCCAAACTGCCAGCCATGGTAAAGACATTCCAGACGGCCATCCGTGACCCGACCATCGGAGAGTTTGGCCAGCCGATGGGGACAACGATCGACCACACACACCCATTGCCCCTGATGGTCACGAAAGAGCACAAAGGGCTCAGCAAAAATGGAAAACCCATAGGGTTGATCCGGTGGTATATCCACTGCAAAGGCAATGGGATACCAGCAAGTACGCCAGTTGAGCTGGGAAGCCGAAACAGGCTGCTCGATCGTCTGCGGAGATGCCACCATGGCAGAAATCCCGTGGGTGAAAAGTTCAGATTTAAGGATAAGGGATAGGGCCCTAGCTGGGAGGCGGTGTAATCCTCAATCTTTCCAACTGACGGCTAATTTGATTCAGCAAACTAAAGTCTGCTTCAGGTAGCGCCCCGCCTCGTCCTGCCCGATTATCAGGAGCCAAAAACGCAAATGCGTTACGAAACGTATCGCCATCGGCTGGGATCGGTGCATCTAGGTGACAAGGAATAACAGACTCAAAGGGCAAAGCCGCCACCGCATCGGCCCAATCTAAAACCGCTTGACTCCCTCGGTTAAAAATGAGCGACTGCAGCACCGGAGCCACCACCAATCGGCCCTGGGCACTCAACCGCTCAAAGGACTGTTGCCAGGTGGGTTCCCAATCGAACGGATACAGGCCAAAATATGCCCGTTTAGACCGATCGGACGCGGTCTTTCTTTGCTGAACTACATGCCCCCACTGGGGATCTCTTAGGGCGTCGGGACGAAAGTAAAACGAAAATAGGGCAATGCGCTGCCATCCTTTACGGCGATTCTCCGCCGTATCGGCGGGGGCATCGGCAGCACTCTCTTTGGCATGGAATAACAACGGATAGCTATCCAACTGCACAATGGCGGGCGGATCGGCGGGGATCGATACGACAGAATCGGTTACGAGTAACGTTTTAGACGCGCGATGGAGCAGAGCGACCTCCGAAAACGGACCGATGCCTAAATTGACTGGCCCCAGCACCCGA
>CALHGI010000572.1 GCA_938029995.1 uncultured cyanobacterium
TAGCGACGGGTTAACTCTTTTTGAATCAGCGGCCATAGGTCCAAGCTTGGATCTTCTTGAATGAGCTGCTCAGCGGCTTTTCGAGCCAGTTCTAGCACCGCTTGATCGTTCACCAAACTCGCCAATGCAAAATCCGGTAGCCCCGACTGGCGAGTCCCCAGCACCTGCCCAGGGCCCCGAAAACGCAGATCCATTTCAGCAATAAAGAACCCATCCTGGGATTGTTCCAATACCCGCAGTCGCTGCATGGCTGTTTCACTCTTGCTGCTACTCATCAATAGGCAATAGGACTGATCGGCCCCCCGCCCCACCCGCCCCCGCAGCTGATGGAGCTGGGACAAACCAAAGCGTTCCGCATGCTCAATCAACATGACACTTGCGTTGGGAACGTCCACCCCCACCTCAACAACGGTGGTAGACACCAAAATTTTAGTTTTGCGATCGCGAAAGGCCGTAATGGCCGCGTCCTTCTCCCCAGAGCTCAGGCGGCCATGAAGTAGACCCACCTGAAACTCAGGAAAAACCACATCACTCAGACGCTGGTGCTCCTCAATGGCAGAACGCAGGTCTAATTTTTCCGATTCATCCACCAAGGGCAGCACAATGTAAATTTGACGGCCCTGGGCAATTTCCCGACGAATTAGGTCATAGGCATGGTTGCGATCGCGCCCCGCCAGTAACGTTGTTTGGATAGGTTTCCGTCCCGGTGGGAGCTCATCAATTTGACTGACATCTAGATCCCCATGGAGCGTTAGGGCCAGGGTACGGGGAATGGGCGTAGCCGTCAGAGTCAACACATGGGGGTTGTCCCCCTTCTGCTGCAATTTTGCTCGCTGAGCAACACCAAATCGATGTTGTTCATCAATGGTGACCAAGCCCAAACGACTAAACTGTACCGGGTCCTCAATCAGAGCATGGGTACCCACCAAAATAGACAGTTCCCCAGTTTCTAGCTCAGAATGAATTTGCCGCCGTTTAGCCGCTTTCGTAGAGCCCGTCAGCAACTCTACCGGCAAATGCAGGAGGTTAAACCACTCCACTAACTTGCGGTAATGCTGTTCCGCCAACACCTCAGTAGGGGCCATCAGGGCAGCCTGATATCCCGCCTGAATCGCCGCCAGTATGGCCACGACAGCCACGACCGTTTTTCCTGAACCCACATCCCCCTGCACCAGGCGATTCATCGGAGTAGACTGCTGCAAATCCACCAAAATTTCCTGCACTACCCGGGCCTGGGCCCCCGTCAATTTAAAGGGCAAGACATCATAGAACTGATCAATTAACTCTCCGGTTGGAGCCATCAAGGCATCCGTTTGAGTCTGCTGTTGTTGGCGACGAGACAACAAGCCCAGCTGCAAATAGAAAAACTCATCAAATACCAGCCGCCGCCGGGCCAAAGCCAAGGTATCGGCATCCGGGGGAAAGTGAATCTGAGCAATGGCCACCGGCAATGGGATCAACCCATATTCGTCCCGTAACCCCTTAGGAAACGGATCTCGGATTTCGACAGCCCCAGGTAATGCTGCCACCACGGCTTGACGAACTAGGGGAGCAGGCACTCCCTCCGTCAGGGGATAGACCGGCACCACCCGACCCACAGTCGTGGAATCGATCGGTTCATGGGCATCCCCTAACACTTCCAAATCCGGATCATCCAGGGTAATACCATACTTACCCTTTTTCACTAACCCCGACGCCGCCAAGGTGCAGCCCACCGGGTAAAGACGTTTTTGCCGCTCTTGCCACCCTCGATTACGAAAGCGCGCCCCAGCAAAAAAGCGGCTGATTTTCAGATTACCAGTGCCGTCATAAAGGCCCAACTCAAAAATAGTAAGCTTGGCATTACGGGGACTGTTAAAGCAGTTACATCGCCGCACGGTGGCCACCACAGTGACAGTGTCACCAGCCTTAAGATCCCGAATTTTCACCTGGCGAGCATAATCTAGATGATCGCGGGGATAGTAGTACAGCACATCCCGAACGGTGTACAAGCCTAACTTGGCAAGCCGCTCACTATTCTTAGGCCCTATGCCTTTCAAGTAGGTCAAGGGCTGATCGAGGGGATGACCAGAACGAGGTAGATTGGGCAGCTTAGACGTCAGAGATTTGGTGTTGGTGCGCTTGCCAGCTTTGGCAGCCACATGCCCCGACGTTTCAGCCACTTTCGGGCTAGGCTTATCTAAAATTTGGCGGCTCTGCTGCAAAAACCGCCTGGTGTCGGCCACTAAATGCTGTCGCTGGGCGAAGCTCAGGGCACTGTACTTATCGAAGTCTGCCGAGAGGGCACACCACCGTTCTTGATCAATGGCAGGTAAATGACTCGGGGCCGTGCGTAAACTATCCCGCAGAAATTCACTAAATCGCCTTTGGTGGCCCTGCAGATCATTAAACCCTGTTTCAGCTTCAACGCTCAGGGCTTTTTGCAGACGGAGCCAGTCAGGCAAATCGGCCATTAGTCGTTAGTCCAGCTTGCTCTCCAGGCATCTTCGGCTTGGGTAATCTCCAACTGCCGTTCCGCATCCTTATAGGCATGCCCCACCTGTTTGAGGTGACCCATTTTTTTGCGAATACGGCTGCGCCAAACCGCGACATTAGTCTCCGCAAACTCAATTTCCGAAAGCCGCAACTGGATCATGACAAAATCCGGCAAGGATTCTAATTGAAGAAAACGTGGCATAGATCCTAACGGGACATTGTCTGACTCTTTGCCATCCCCATCCTTATCATCAAACGCCCCCTCACTCGCAATAATAGCGGCGGATACTTCCGTATCATCGGGCCATTCATCAGAGGGTGCTTCCGCATCAGCATCAGATTGCTCATCATTCTCTTCAAAGCCATCCTTTTCAGGCTCATGGATCACTTTGACGGCCAATCTGACCAGATTAGGAGTTTTCATGGGCATATGCCC
>CALHGI010000573.1 GCA_938029995.1 uncultured cyanobacterium
GGCTCATGGTTCTACTCCGATAAAATTGCCCTAGCCGCCCACAAGGCACAGCCAGTCAGCCAAGAAGCAGAGCCTGCGCTGTACGCCATGGTGGAAAAGCTAGCTAAAAAAGCCGACATCCCCATGCCGGGGGTATACATTCTGCCCACCGAATCAGCCAACGCCTTTGCCACCGGTCGTGACCCGGAACATGCAGCCGTTGCCGTCACCCAGGGCATCAAAAATATGCTGAGTAGCGAAGAACTCGAAGGCGTCATCGCCCATGAACTCAGCCACATCATGAACCGTGACACCCTAACCCAGGCCGTAGCAGCCACCATTGCCGGAGCCATTTCATTCCTGGCCCAGATGCTGCAATACTCCATGTGGTTTGGCGGCATGGGCGGATCTCGGGACAATGAAAATGGGCCCAACCCCTTAGCCCTGATGGCAACCCTAATCCTAGCCCCCATGGCAGCAACCGTCATCCAACTCGGCATTAGCCGCACCCGTGAGTTTGCAGCCGATGCCGGTGCCGCTGACTTAACTGGCAACCCCCGCGCCCTGGCCAACGCCCTCAAGCGTCTTGAAGCCAGCGCCAAGCAAATGCCCATGAGCGGCAACCCTGCCTACGAGCCGCTGATGATCATGCATGCGGTACCTAAGCAGATGTTTAGCGGCCTATTCTCCACCCATCCAGCGACAGACCTACGTGTTGAACGGTTGCTAGAACTGGAGCAAGAAGCCGCAACCGTATAGCCGCAACCGCATAAGAGACCGATTGTCTCCCCCAGGAGATACCCGCATAACAAACGCTGAATTAACCACTCCTGCATCGCTAGGGGTGGTTTTCTATGAATCATTCACCCCCTAACCCGTGACCACACAACAGAATCCCGTCATCCCTCGCCCACCGGCCCGTTTTCTATGGCTCACCTTTGATTTCGCCCACTGCCTCAGCACCGACACCGACGACATCACCCCCCAAATCTTCCTCACCCTCATGGCCCATCCAGCCATCAAACAAATCAAACGCTTTACCGCCACCGCCGACCAGCAGTTAGAGGCTGACGACATCGCCCAGTGGGCCCCCGGAATTTTCACCGTCCAGGCTTATCGCCCTAACTTATCAGAAGTGTTGGACCACGTCTCAGCTCAGCTAGCTCCCCACCTGATGCCAGACGATCAAGCAACGAAAAATCAGCCCCCAACCCCATTGACCATCAAGATATACACCCAAATTGCCGGACGCCATTACCCCGTTGCCACCGGCCTCAGCCAGGACGACATCAAGACGGCGGCAGAAGAGATTGAAACCCTGGTGCAGCACCACGAAAAAAGATAGAAATCCCTGGCAAGACAACAGTCACCTGCCGCCGCTTTCAGCAAAACAAAGGACAGAATGGACTTGGCTGTGATGAGGGACGGCAAAAGACTACAGACCCTAGGCTGGCAGAGATATAGGGCACCACAAGACTAGGGCACCACAAGACAGGGACCTTTAGGCTGGCATCAGCTGTAAAACCAGGGCTCGACGATCAAACGATTGGACTTTTCCTTTCTCTTTAAGATCCTTCGAAATCCTCTCCAGGAGCTCAATAGCCCGGTCACGGTGCTGGTGTTCTCTCCCCCGTAAACGCACACGGAATTTAACAGAATCGCCCTTGCCCAGCCATTGAATCGCTTGGTTAATTCTCAACCGATAGTCCGATTCACCCACGTTGGGGCGAAACTTCACCTCTTTGACCGTGGTGCGTGCACTCTGCTTTTGGCGCTTCTTTTGCTGATACTGAAACTTACCGTAGTCCAGTATCTTAGCCACAGGGGCCTGCTTACTTTCAGAGACTAGAACCAGATCGAGCCGAGCCTCTTCCGCTAATCTGAGCGCATCCTGGGTGTCAGTCAAGCCATGATTCGTATTTTCATGATCAATCAGCAACACCTTAGGAGCTTTAATCTGCCGGTTTATTTGATGTTTCTGTACGATGAGTCTTTCCCTCTCTACTTCGAGCGCGACAGAGATAAACAGACACTGTTGCCAAACTAGGGAGATGACTATGGGATAGTGGACTAGTAATTCTAGCTATCACTAACTCAGCCATTCCTGACATCAGCGATCTAACGAATTTTTCTAATCGTAGCTTACTGTTTTAAATCGGGAAACGGATCCGCAATAATGATTGTAATTCTGTAAAGAAAAATCAATCTCACCGAGGGTGCGTTGTAACCCTAGAACAGGTCCATCCATGAGATGGATTATGCACTCTTCCCAGGGGTATGGAGCTGATCAATCACAGCGATCACTTCAGATTCGGCAGCCGAATCCGCAGCCCACGCTTGGATGGAAGCCAACGCCTGCACCGCAGCGACAAAGGGTTGAGCTCCCGACGATAGCTGAATCTGATAGGTGACAAACCTTAGAGCAACCGGCGCATAGGCCACGTCGGCTAGGGAAAAATCGCCCAATAACCAGGGACCACCGTAGGTGTCGTAGGCGTCGGTCCACATATGCTCTACGCGGTCGATTTCCTGTTGGGTGGCGGGGGCTAGGGCGCTGCGCTCTAGGGGGATGCGGGCGCGAATATTTTGGGGCAGCTGCTCCCTAATGCCGAAAAACCCGCTGTGCATTTCAGCCGTAATGGAACGGGCAAGGGCCTGGGCCTGGGGAGCTGAGGGCCAGCCAATGGCATGGGGATGCTGCGATCTCACATAGCCCCAAATCGCACTACTATCCCACACCCGAATATCCCCATCCAGCAACACCGGCACCCGCTTCGCCGGAGTGTACTGACTAATTTGCGACCAAGCATCCGTAAATAGCGGCAGCCGAATTTCCTCAAACGGCAGGCCACTTTCCCTAAGGAAAAGCCAGGCCCGTAGAGACCAAGACGAATAGTTCTTATTGCCAATGATCAATTTGAAGCCCATGGTGCATCCCCCAACGGACGAGATCCTGCCGAGACCCACCAGGCAAACATCCCTGCCTCCACGCCCCCGCAAAAAAATGCTACCATCCGTAGACAAATTATGTAGGTTTTACCATGGCGCTCCAGGTTTATGGCATTCCCAACTGCGGCACCTGCAAAAAAGCTCTGAAATGGCTAGATGCGAACGGTGTCGACTATGACTTTATCAACACCAAGGACCAGCCCCCCAGCCCAGAGCAAATCACCGACTGGGTCGCCACCCTCACCGCTAAACCCATGCGCAATACATCGGGGCTGTCTTACCGCGCCCTAGGGGAAGACAAAAAAACCTGGAGCGATGAGCAATGGATAGCCGCCTTTGCGGAGGATGCCATGTTGCTCAAACGTCCCCTGTTTGTCAAAGACAAAAAGGCTGTATTAGTGGGCTTTCGAGCCAAGGAGGAAGAGTTGCAGGAAAAGTTGAACTAAAATCTGACCATATAAACACTATACGGACATAACCCATGGGAGAAGCTAAACGCAGAAAGGAAACCGATCCTAACTATGGCAAAGTCGCCCAAAAGCGTCCCAACGAGAAACGCTTTAAACTCAACCTTGATCCCAGAAACATTTCGCCAACAGAAATGATCATTTGGGCGGTGCTCTTTGGCACAACAACCGCTGTATTCTTGGGCACATATGTCTGGCAGTAAGTCTGCCCAGTAGCCAGGAGAGTTTCCATCAGATCTAGCCACTGAGCCATCTCCCAGGACTGCCCCATGACCTCTAGATAGCCAAAAGTGTCGCATTGCTAACATCAATGCGACACCTGTAGTACTTCCTCAGCCTCAGCCCAGCTAAACAGATCAGCCTAGCTGGCGCATCCGCAACACCTTAGCGCTTGGGCCGTTCCTCACGGGGACGCGCTTTATTAACGCGAATGTCACGGCCCAGCCACTCTGCACCGTCTAGGGCTTCAATCGCGGCATCTTCTTCAGAATCCGCAGACATCTCTACAAAGGCAAATCCGCGAGGGCGACCGGTTTCGCGATCCATCGGGACAGTGACTCGCTTCACAGTGCCGTAATCTGCGAATACCTCCTGAATATCTTCCTGCGACACCGTGTAGGCTATGTTCCCTACATAAATGGACATGAACTTTCTCCAAACACTTGAAATAAGACTTTGGTAAGGGTAACTCCGGAGACAACCTGACCTAGCAATAGCTCGCCCAGCTTCTGCACGAAAATTTACGCCTTATCCAGGGCCACATTAACACAGAAATTTGGGCTGCAATCGTTGCCTAGGCGACTTGTGAGGAAGGCTTGATATAAAGATATAGCCCAGCTAGAAATATCTTTTGTCGTAGACAAAACTCCAGGGTTTCACCCCCTAGAAAAGATCCCCTTAGGTCAGAATTAAGCCCAGATCTCCGCAAGGGTTATCCTGCCTGAGATCGAGCATCAAAATTACTTGATTGAGCTCACTATCACTCCAATGGGGATGGGAGAGTTGCAGCGTACGTCGGCTCAGCTGGGTCAACGGTTTTTGTAGCCAGCCATTTTGCATATTAGTATTTTTTAGATCTTTATTAATCATGGTGAACCGCCTATCCAGGGGGCTATGTCGTTTTATCCTAGCGATTACTTCAAGCCATGTTGGTGCCTTACCGTACGGTTTACCGAAACTTTGTAAGGGGCACATGGGGCTGTACCGTTTGATCAGCGGATCAATCAGATTAAGGCACAGTCATGATCGATATTGAGTTCATCCAGGCGGGGGATAGTTGGCAGAACTGGGCATTCACCCTGACCTATCTCAGTTTTTTACTCTTTATCGTGTGGCGGGTAATCGCATCGTCCTCCTCACCGCCCAATTAAACGGGGTCGAAACCCTGGGCACCTTCAGTGAACCTTCAATTCATGGCTATTGATTATGATTGACCAGCAGATACCAGAGCGGGTCACTTGGCTACAGCAAACCACCTGTTTGGGACTGTTACCCGAGGAGGTCTTGGTTGCGATCGCAGCCCACCTGCGCCCCCTCACGTGCCAAGCCAACCGCCGCCTGATTTTAGAAGACACCCAGCCGGACACCCTATACATTCTCAGGACCGGCCAGCTAGAGCGCTACCGCACCCAGCGCACCTCCATGGCCCAAACCGTCACCCTGGTGCCAGGAGCGGTGCTGCATCTCCAGGAAATCCTGCTGGCTCAGCCGACGGACTATACGGTTATCACCCTCGAAGACTCTGAACTGTGGCAGCTAGACGCCGATCGGCTGCAGCAGATTGCCTATGAATATCCCAGCCTCAGCCAGGAACTCTCCGCCCTCCTGGCCG
>CALHGI010000574.1 GCA_938029995.1 uncultured cyanobacterium
TCCAGTACTTTCAGGGAACGATACACCTCAATGGTGAAGTCTACGTGTCCAGGGGTGTCAATGATATTTAGCTGATGGTCATTCCAAAAGCAAGACGTGGCGGCGGACTGAATGGTAATGCCGCGCTCCTTTTCCTGGTCCATGAAGTCTGTGGTAGCCGCACCATCATGAACTTCACCGATCTTGTGTACCTTACCGGTCAACTTCAAGATCCGCTCAGTGGTGGTGGTCTTGCCCGCGTCTACGTGGGCGAAAATGCCGATGTTTCTATAGCGACTGAGATCTTTCATGGTAATTCTCTAGGGTTTAACTACGTCTCCAAACAGTTTTTGACCACCTTTTGGACCATTTCAGGACCATTTAGAGCGAATGCAGACTTGGAAAAGTGGGGACAACGTTAATCGTCGCCCCAGGCATTAGTTATATTACTTCAAAATTATTCACATTCCCTGAATTCTTAGGACATGGCTGTCTAAGTTTCTGGTTAAGGATGAATAATTTGGCCCTGTCTGTCAGATGGAACTATGGTATCAACTTAGCCGTAGCAATGGCATTGGCGAGCATTGTGATAACCGAACAGCGGGTCATAGCTGTTGGGGCCCATGGGCATAAAAAAGGCCGCTGTCAGCGGCCTTTGGAAATTGAGGATATGTCCCTGTTCCAGGATTCTCTGGGGTGAAACTACCCAAAACCTGTTGAAATTCATTGGTCCTAATATGTTTAACTTGCCCAGGGTTGGCCCATAACTATCGGCCCACTGCCATGATTGGCCCATTGCCATGATTGGCCCATTGCCATGGCGGCTTCATTTTTCCCATACGGTTGCGGGTAGGTGGTGGACGACGTCGTAGGGGGCTGGCACGATGATGTAGCCCGCTGCCAAGCTGCCGAGTACCTGGTTCCGCTGATGGGCCCAATACCACCAGTGGGCCGCCCCATAGGCGCAGAGAATACTGTCTAGCTGATCTTCCACCGCCTTTAGGGCAGGCCCCCGTTCGGGAATGGGGGGGAGATCCTCCATGGCAATGGCTAAATGGGGTGTGTGTTTGGGCAAATGATGTAGCATGAGCGATCGCAACCGGGCCAGTTCCTGTCGCCGTTGGGCAATGGGGCCTTTTTTGTATTTGATAATGCGGTCCAGGCCAAATAGATGGACCGTGGCCGGATGGGGAAAAAACTCAATCTGATAACGGCCTGGTCGTTGGGGGGTTAGGGTAGGGGCATGGTCAAACCCCTGGTCTGTTAAAGCTTGGCTAAAGGCCAGCAGTTTAGGGGCAAAGGCGGAGGCTTGGTTGGCGGGATAGCAACCGGCATGGTACTTGCCAAAGTACTTGTGGGCCAGCCGGTCGGGCTGTCGCATCCCAGTTGGGTTGGGGATAATGGTGGGGGCGTCGACGGCTACCATGGCCGAGGCTGGGGCTTGGTGCCGAATCCAGGTTAGGACATCGCCATGGGTGGCCAGGCGATCTAAGGCGAGCAGCGAGAGGTGATCTGCTTTTAGTTGCAGGCAGCAAACTCCCGTTGGGCCTGTCTGCCAGCCTAGATCAATCCCTAGAAAACGCATCGCGCCCCTCCATAACTTCCCCGGACTATTCCCATGGGTTATTCCCTTAAACTATGGCCTGATAGGGTTTATGTTTTCATGTCTGTTTCTCCACCCTTATTTTTTCTTACCCTATGGCTGCAGCGAGTAGTGGATTCATTCTCGATCTCACCACGGTCCTTGGCGCATCTGCCGTGGGGGGCTACCTGAGCAATCGGTTGAAACAACCGGTGTTACTGGGCTACCTGCTGGCGGGCCTAATTATTGGTCCCTTGGGGCTCCGGCTGATTAATGATGCTGAGGCGATTAAGGGTCTGGCGGAGCTAGGGGTGGCATTCCTCTTGTTTTCCCTGGGGGTGCAGTTTTCCCTGGCCGAACTTAACCGGGTCCGCAATGTGGCGGTCCAGGGCAGTGTGCTTCAAATTGGTCTGACCACCGGTGCTGTGGCCGCCATTACCAGCCTGTTGGGTTGGGCCACCTCCTTGCCCCAGGGGCTGTTTTTGGGGGCGGTGTTGTCCCTTTCGTCCACGGCGGTGGTGCTCAAAACCCTGGCGGAACGGGGGGAGACCAATACGCGCCACGGGCAGATTATGCTGGCGATTTTGATTGCCCAGGACCTGGCCCTGGGGGTGATGCTGGCCATTGTGCCCTCCCTAAATTCCCAGGGGTCGCTGCTGCCGATTTTAGGGTTGGCCCTACTGAAGGTTGTGGGATTTATTGGGGTTGCGATCGCAGCTGGCTACTGGCTAGTACCCCGCATCATTCGCGCCGTGGCCCGCACCGAAAGCGATGAGTTGTTTCTACTCACCCTGCTGGCCCTGTGTCTATCGGTGGCCCTGGTCACCGCCCGCCTAGGACTCTCCATTGAAATTGGCGCCTTTGCCGCCGGGCTCATGATTGCCGAAATCGACTATGCCGACCATGCCCTCAGCCGGTTTCTCCCCTTGCGGGACACCTTTGCCTGTTTGTTTTTCACCTCCATTGGCATGCTGATCGATCCGCAGATTCTCATCCAAAATGCGGGCGTTATCCTGGGCTTGGTGGCCCTGGTCATGGTGGGCAAAGC
>CALHGI010000575.1 GCA_938029995.1 uncultured cyanobacterium
CATTACCGGCTATCAGGATCGGGTACAAACGGTCCTGGTTGTGGATGATCGATGGGAAAATCGGGCTGTTTTAATTGGCTTATTGGAACCCCTCGGTTTCCAGATTATGGAGGCGGCCAATGGTAGAGAGGGGTTGGAAAAAGCACAGTCCCAAAATATTGATTTACTAATTACTGACTTGCTTATGCCTGAGATGAATGGGTTTGAGCTACTTAGACAGGTGCGTCAAACGGCCGGGCTAGAGACGGTGGTTGCGATCGCATCCTCGGCCAGTGTATTTGAAGCCGATCAGTTTCAAAGCCTAGAGGCCGGAGCCGATGCTTTTCTACCTAAACCCGTCCAAGCCGATAGGCTGCTCACCCTAATTGAAAAGCATCTAAAATTAGAATGGGTCTATAACACCCAGAATCATAGCTCTTCAACAGCTGGCATGATCGATCTCAAATTACCTCAAACACCTCCCCCCATGGAGGTGTTGAAACATTTATCCAGTCTGGTGCAGATGGGAGATGCCGATGCCATTGTCGAACAGACCGAGTTGATCCAGCTCAACCATCCCCAAGCCACAGAGTTTGCCCTCAAGGTCAAACACTTGGCAGAATCATGCTATATGGATGACTTAGAGCTATTGATAAAATCAAGCTTAACCACCTAAAATTGAGCATCACCGCAAAAAATGCCCAACTTTTCTACTAGTAATGCATTAGATCCCAGTGAAGCTTCAAATAGCTTCATCCTAGTCGTGGATGATGAGCCTGCTAATTTATCCCTGCTCAAAGAAACCCTATCCTCAACAGGTCTTAAAATTCGCGTTGTCACCAGTGGAGCCAAAGCCCTCGAAATCATTAGCAAGCAAATACCAGCCCTAGTTTTACTAGATATTGCCATGCCAGGCATCGACGGCTTTGAAACCTGCCGTTTAATCAAAAATAATCCAGAAACAGCAGACATTCCCATTATTTTCGCCACAGCGGCATCAGAAATCAAGCAAAAGATTAAAGGATTTTCTGTCGGTGCGGTAGATTACATCACTAAACCCTTTCAAGTTGAAGAAGTGCTAGCTCGGGTCAAAGTTCAACTGGCCCTACAACAGTTAAATGCTACCCTTCGCCATAAAAATCAACAGCTAGAACAAGAAGTCATAGCCCGAGCCTCAACAGAAAAAACTCTTCAAGAAACAAATGACAGGCTAGAGCAGAGTTTACAAGAACTAAAAAGCACCCAAGTACAGCTAATACAAAGTGAAAAGATGTCTAGCTTAGGGCATTTGGTCGCTGGCGTAGCCCATGAAATCAATAACCCAATAAATTTTATTTACGGTAACCTCGAACCGGCTCAATATTATTGCCAAAGCCTCATAAATTTAGTTAACTACTATCGCCAAGAATATCCAAACCCCTCCCAGGGTATACAAAACTATATTGATGAAATTGATTTCCACTATTTAGAAAAAGACCTACTCAAGCTACTGGACTCACTTCACGTAGGGACAGAACGCATCCGCCAAATCGTCTTGTCCCTGCGCAATTTCTCCCGACTTGATGAAGCTGAAAAGAAAGCGGTCAATATCCATGAAGGCATCGACAGCACCCTGCTGATGCTAGAAAACCGCTTGAAATACCAAGATAACCAACCCGCCATTCAAGTTGAAAAACAGTACGGACCAATCCCCCCCGTGGAATGCTACCCTAGCCAGCTTAACCAGGTGTTTATGAATATCTTGGTCAATGCCATTGATGCCATCGAAGATCACAGTCCCCAGAAGGAACCAGCAGAGGACCCCGGCAAAATTCAAATTGTGACCGAGATCGCTAACCATAAAAACGTAGTGATTAGCATTAGTGATAATGCAACGGGCATCCCAGAGGAGATTCGTTCAAAACTATTCGATCCCTTCTTCACCACTAAACCCATTGGCAAAGGAACCGGTCTAGGACTATCCATTAGCTATCAGATTATTGTCGACAAGCATGGTGGAAACTTAACCTGCACATCAAGCCCAGGCCACGGGGCAACCCTCACCATTGAACTTCCAATACAGCAATACTACTAGGGGCCAACGATTACCCAACGCGCCAACAAGTAGTGAAATCAGTACTCTATTTTGGTGAGGTACCACGCTCAGCAAACTGCGCAGGACTCGTTACAATGACACCAAAGTCCGCATGTGAGGAGATGCCATGGCCGCATCTGCTGAAAATTCTCCAGCGTCAAAAAAGGATCACCGGTTGCCACCGTGGCAGTCCATCAAGGCCAATTTACCTAAGGGGTTATCTGTGGATCGGGTCACCCAGCGCATACTCAAATGGTTTGCGGTCGATGATGACCAAGTTGCCTCCATCCTTAAAAAAATTAGGACCGAGCTACCCACCACCGAAGCCTGGTTAATTGGCAAACCCCAGTCCGGTAAAAGCTCAATCGTCCGGGGATTAACCGGGGTATCCGCCGATATTATTGGCCAGGGATTTCGACCCCACACCCAACATACAGAGCGCTATGCCTATCCTTCCGATGATCTGCCCCTACTGCTATTTACCGACACCGTAGGCTTAGGGGATGTGGACCGCGATGTGGAGAGCATCATCCAAGAACTGCAGGATGACCTGACGCAGCAAGCACGGGGAGCCCGGATACTGCTGGTAACCGTCAAGATCAATGACTTTGCCCTCAACAGCCTGCATCAGATCCTCAAACAGGTCAGAACAAACCATCCCACTATTCCCGTGGTTTTAGTGGTCACCTGCCTCCATGAGCTGTATGCCCCCGCCGAGGAACATTCCCCCTATCCCCCCAGCCTAACCCCTGTCCAACGAGCCTTTGGTGAACTAAAACGTAGTTTTGACGGCCTGTACGACAGCGCCGTGATGATCGACTTCACCCTTGAAGAAGATGGCTACGACCCTGTGTTTTATGGTTTAGATGCCCTACTCCATGTCCTATCAAACCAGCTACC
>CALHGI010000576.1 GCA_938029995.1 uncultured cyanobacterium
TCTTATAAGCTTATTTTTATTCTTTAGAATTTTTCTTAATATAGATTTATCTAAATGTGAATGAATACATTTATATCAATACTCAATGTGTAATAAAAACTATTCTTGCTAAAAGCTTTATATACCAGACGAATCAAGAAAAGTAACTGACTTTTAGGTGTTTTGACCTTATCAAAAGTTAACCAAATTACATATACTGTGACTGGGCGTAAATCAATAGGTATTTTTCCTTATTGCCGTCCGGTCAGTTAGCCTAGCGTTTTCATAAGTGCAATGCTTTCCTGAATTCCTCCGACCTCTTCGACTAAGGCCGCCGCGAAAACAGTAGTCCCCTTACAGGGTTGTGTTGCAGACAATAAGCTTTTTCGCTTCACCTAGACCAACTGCCTCTCGGCAAACCGCGCCTCTGATAATGAGTTGTACGCATGAGTTGGCATGACTGTTGAACACTTTCCGTGGCTGACAGCGCTAGTGATATTTCCCCTACTGGCCGCTATCCCCATTTCCCTGCTGCCAGATAGCGAAGGCAAAACCCTCCGCTGGTATACCCTGGGCGCTTGCTTAGCCGAACTTGGCCTGATTCTTTATACATTTGCTAACTATTACGATCTCAACCAACCCGGTCTGCAGTTAGTTGACAACTACGATTGGGTGCCTCAAATTGGCCTGAATTGGTCCCTAGCGGCGGATGGTCTATCCATGCCCCTAGTGATTTTGAGTGGTTTGGTCACCACCCTGGCGGTGGTCGCCTCCTGGAATATCACCATGAAGCCTCGACTTTATTTCTCGTTGCTTCTGTTGATGTTCAGCGCCCAAGTCGGTGTTTTCCTAGCTCAGGACATGCTGCTGTTCTTCATTATGTGGGAACTGGAGCTAGTACCGGTCTATTTGCTGATTTCTATCTGGGGCGGCCAAAAGCGCCTCTATGCAGCGACTAAATTTATCCTTTACACCGCCATTGGCTCCATCTTTATCCTGGTGGCAGCCCTGGCCATGGCCTTCTACGGTGACAACATCACCTTTAATTTCAGTGAGCTAGCGGCTAAGGATTATTCCTTGCCCATGCAGCTGTTTACCTACACTGGCTTCCTGATTGCCTTTGGCGTCAAACTGCCCGTATTTCCATTTCATACCTGGTTGCCCGATGCCCACAGTGAGGCTCCAGCGCCGGTGTCCATGATTTTGGCCGGTGTGCTGCTGAAGATGGCCGGTTACGGCCTGATCCGCATGAACATTGAGATGTTGCCCGATGCCCATGTTTACTTTGCCCCCATCTTGGCAATTCTCGGGGTCATCAACATTGTTTATGCATCCCTAGCCGCCTTCGCCCAAGATAACCTCAAGCGCCGCATGGCCTATTCATCCGTCGCCCACATGGGGTTTGTGCTGATTGGATTGGCCGCCTTTACCACCCTGGGTCTGAGTGGCGCCCTGCTGCAGATGATCTCCCACGGTCTGATTGCGGCGGTGCTATTCTTCTTGTCTGGTGTAGCTTACGAGCGTACCCACACCCTAGCCATGAACAAAATGGGTGGCATGGGTAAAGCCATGCCCGTGGCCTTCGGTTTATTTACCGCTGGTTCCATGGCCTCCTTGGCCCTACCTGGCATGAGCGGATTTGTGGCTGAACTGGCTGTATTCCTGGGCTTTGCCACCAGTGATGCCTACAGCACCTTCTTCAAGGCAGGCATCGTAATTTTGGCCGCTATCGGCGTGATTTTATCCCCGATTTACCTGCTGTCCATGCTGCGTCGCATTTTCTTTGGCAATGCGGGTGAGCTGGAGATCCCCAACAATACTTCCTGGGACATTAAGCCCCGTGAAGCGTTTGTCGCCATTGCCCTACTCGTGCCCATCATCGGCATTGGCCTCTATCCCAAGCTGGCCACCCAAACCTACGATGTGAAAAGTACGGAGCTGGCTAATCGGGTGCAGAATATTCGCCTGGCCCAAAATGCCGAATATGGACCGTTCTATGCGCAGGTATTGACGGCGCCTGAACTGCTGGCAAGTCGGCCTTCCACCGTTAGCATTCGCTAGGTGCTAATTTCTTTATTCCTTGTGCAGGGATAAAGAAGTCTTTCGATTCCCCCTAAAGTCTCTGGTGTCCTATGTTGGGCACCAGGGACTTTGTGTTTTTGGGGGTTGGGCTGCCCAATGTCCCCCCCTGGGGCATTGAATCCATTAGAGGGAAGGCGATTTACTTATTGAGGAAAATTCTAATGTTTAGCTATGGTTGCCCTGCGTGGGGAGTCTCCAGTCAGATATTTAGCCAGGCTTAACAGTAGTACCGGGCTGGGCATGCCCCAAGGCTGTTTACGTATCCTGCTGAATGGTCTCGGCCTTGTGCTGTTATCCAGTCAGCCTGGATGGACCCACGGTGCGATCGCAACCTTCAGTCACACATTCTCCATTGAAGCCAACTATGTTTCCGGGGAGCCCATGGCCTTAGCCCAGGTCGCTGTTTATAGCCCCGACAATCCAGATCAGCCCTGGACCACCGGACAAACGAATCAGGAGGGAGAGTTCGAATTTAGCCCTGATGCTGCCGGAACTTGGGATGTGGTGATTCGGCAGGCGGGCCATGGCACCACCGTGAGCGTCCCCGTGGATATGGCCCCCACCCAGCAGACCACGGCTGCCCTAGTGTCCGCCCGTCCTTTGCAGCGTTGGGCCAGTGCCGGAGCCGCCCTTTGGGGGTTGGTGGGAACAGCCCTATTTTTTTCGCGAGGTAAACAGTCTTAGTGCATATTCCAGATGGTTTTGTACCACCCCAACTTTGCATTGTTGGGTATGGTCTCAGCGGGTTAGTCACCTGGCATTGTCTACGACAGGTCAATCGGCAGGCCGATCCAGCGGCCCAGATGCCCAAGGCCGCCCTATTGGCCGCCGCCTTTTTTGTCGCCTCGTCCATTCAGATTCCCCTGCCGCCCATGAGTTTGCACCTAGTGCTCAATGGTCTGCTAGGGGCGGTGTTGGGCTACTACGCCTTCCTGGCAATTTTGATCGGTCTATTTTTCCAGGCTTTGTTTTTAGGCCATGGCGGTCTTTCTACCCTGGGGGTTAATGCCATCATCATCGGTGTGCCCGCCCTGGTGGGCCATGGGGTATTTCAGCTGCGGCGCTGGTTACCCCGCTCCCTCACCCCGGCCATCCGCTATGGTGTGAGCGGATTTTTGGCTGGGGCCATTGGCATGGCCCTAGGCGTTACCTTCTTTATTAGTCTGTTGATCTTTGCCGTGCCCGTGGGCTTTGATGTGGCCACCGAACGGGCCGCCCTCCTGACCCTCGGCATTGCCCATGGTCCCCTGGTCATTGTGGAAGGGGTATTTACGGCCCTACTGGTGACATTTTTACAACGGACCAAGCCAGAATTATTAAATGGCTTGGTTACCCTTAGTCCCAAGGATCATCCCCAAGGGTCAGCCATGGGCGTATCGGGGGATCGGCTATGCGACTAACCCTAGATACCTACGCGGGGCTACAGTCTCCCCTCCATCGCTGGTGGCCTCGGGCCAAACTGGTGGGCCTGGGGTTACTGATTCTGGGTTTTGCTTCCGTCCAAACCCTGCAGCTAATCCCCCTGTGCCTGCTTGTGACCATCGTTCTCTATGGGCTGTCGGGGCTGCCCTGGTCCTTTTTGCGATCGCGCCTGCGCTATCCCGGTTTATTTCTTCTGGGCATGGTGATCGCCCTGCCGCTGCTGTCCGGCAGCACCCTACTGTGGCAATGGGGCCCCTTCGCCATTCGTCAGGAGGGGCTGCTGGCCATGGGGCTTATTACCGGTCGATTTCTCTCCATTGTCACCTTGGGCATGCTGTTACTGGGCACCACCCCCCTGCTCACCCTGATTGACACCCTGGTTTCCCTGGGGCTACCGCCGCTGTTAGCCGAAATGGCCCTGCTGTCCTACCGCTACCTATTTGACATGGCAGACCAGCTGGATGTGCTGCGCCAGGCCATGTGCCTGCGGGGCTTTCAACCTAGGGGCAACCGCCGCAGCTGGCACCAGCTCGCGGCGGTCATGGGTACCCTGTTGGTGCGGAGTTATGAGCAATCAGAACGGGTCTACAAGGCCATGCGACTGAGGGGCTATGGCCACGGTCGTCGTCAGTCGCCCCAGCTTAGGGGATGGGGGCAACCGGTGGATCTAGCCGCGACTGGATTATGCGCTACCATTTCCCTGATCCTGATCGGTTTACAGGTCTGGTTCGCGGTACCTAGCCCTTAATTTTGCCGGTTGGATGTTAATCCGTTGCTGATGTAGGGGAGGTATTAATCGGTTGACATTCGTAGTACATCAGAATTTTTCAGATAAAACCATCCCCAGGATCGGCAATGTTAAATTCAATCGTTGTTGGTTTAGAGAAAAATCAACAATATTACTGATAAATCCCATCTTAATTTCTAGAAACTGACTTAAATCTCTTCTAAATACGGTTCTCTCTTCGTCCTCTGAGTAGTGTCTATGACATCTCTACTGCCTAAGAATTTGTCCAAGAAATCCATGGCGGCCGCTCCCCGCGTTACCGTAGCGGCAGTTGCCATCGATCATCTTTGCTTTTCCTATCCCGATCGACAGCAGGTCCTCGACAATTTAAGTCTGCACATTACCCCCGGTGAACGGGTGGGCATTATTGGCCACAATGGCTGTGGTAAAACAACCTTGTTTATGACCCTGTGTGGAGCCCTCACCCCCACGGCTGGGACCGTCCGGTTGATGGATAAACCGGTGGTCGCCGGTGGGTTTAATCCCCAAATCGGTCTATTGTTTCAAAATCCCAACAATCAGCTTTTTTCCGCATCAGTTCGGGAAGATATTCGCTTTGGCCCTGCCAACATGGGCTTGCCCCCCCACCAGGTGAATGAACGGGTGGAGACCGCCATTAATATGACGGGGTTACAGACCCTGGCGGAGCGAGCCCCCCACCATCTGTCCGGTGGTGAAAAGCAAATGGTGGCCATTGCGGGACTCTTGGCCATGATGCCCCAAATTGTTCTTTATGACGAACCTACCGCTAGCTTGGATATTCGCAGCCGACGGCGGTTGATTACCTTTATGCAAGGGCTGGAACAAACCATGGTGATTGCC
>CALHGI010000577.1 GCA_938029995.1 uncultured cyanobacterium
CATGCGTCACTACGACGTACAGCTGATTGGCGGCATGGTGCTCCATGATGGCCAAATTGCGGAGATGAAAACGGGTGAAGGTAAAACCTTGGTAGCGACCCTGCCAGCCTATCTCAATGCTCTTTCTGGCAAAGGGGTGCACATTGTCACGGTAAACGACTATCTAGCCCGTCGTGACGCCGAGTGGATGGGGCAGGTCCATCGTTTCCTTGGGTTATCCGTCGGACTGATTCAACAGGGCATGAGTCCAGCCGAGCGCCGTAAGAACTATGGCTGCGATATCACCTACGGGACCAACAGCGAGTTTGGATTTGACTATCTTAGGGACAATATGGCTTCCTCCATTGAGGAAGTGGTGCAACGCCCGTTTAACTTTTGCATCATTGACGAGGTTGACTCCATCCTGGTGGACGAGGCCCGTACACCGTTGATTATTTCGGGGCAAGTGGACCGACCCCAAGAAAAATATGTGCAGGCAGCAGATCTGGCTCGTCAGTTAGAAACCGAGTCTGACTACGAAATCGATGAAAAAGCCCGCAACGTTTTGCTGACGGACGAAGGCTTTGAAAAAGCGGAGAATTTGCTGGGCGTCACCGACCTCTTTGATCCGAAAGATCCTTGGGCTCACTTCGTATTCAATGCGGTAAAAGCCAAGGAACTGTTCGTCAAAGACGTTAACTACATCGTGCGCAACGAAGAGGTGGTGATCGTCGATGAATTTACGGGGCGCGTGATGCCCGGTCGACGCTGGAGCGATGGTTTACACCAAGCGATTGAAGCTAAAGAACATGTGGAAATCCAGCCAGAAACCCAGACCCTAGCTTCGATTACGTATCAGAACTTCTTCTTGCTCTATGACAAGCTCTCAGGGATGACCGGTACGGCCAAAACTGAAGAAGCTGAGTTTGAAAAAATCTACGACATCGAAGTCACCATCGTCCCCACCAATCGGCCCATTGCCCGTAATGATATGTCGGACGTGGTGTACAAAACTGAAATTGCGAAGTGGAAGGCCCTCGCCCAGGAATGTGCAGAAATGCATGAAACAGGACGTCCTGTGCTGGTGGGTACCACTAGTGTAGAAAAATCAGAGTTGCTATCGGGTCTACTACAGCAGCTTAATGTGGAGCATAATTTGCTTAACGCTAAGCCAGAAAACGTTGAGCGAGAATCGGAAATTGTTGCCCAGGCTGGTCGTGGTGGTGCGGTGACCATTGCCACTAACATGGCCGGTCGTGGTACCGATATTATTCTGGGAGGTAATGGCGACTACATGGCGCGTCTGAAAATACGTGAGTATTTGATGCCCAAAATTGTCCGCCCTGACGATGAGCAAGGATTTGGGGTGGCCAAGGTCGCTGCTGCCGGGGGTAGTAAAACGAGTGCTAAGGGCTTCCAAGCCAATGGCAAAAAGAAGAAGACCTGGAAAGCTTCTCCAGAAATTTTTCCCACTGAGCTATCCAGTGAAACTGAAAAGGCCTTAAAAGAAGCCGTCGCTTTTGCTGTTAAAACCTATGGCTCCCAAAGTCTCTCAGAGCTAGCGGCCGAGGATAAAATCGCCACCGCCGCAGAAAAAGCACCCACTGAAGATCCTGCCATTCAAAAGCTGCGGGATGTGTATAAGCTGATTTTGGCGGAGTACGAGGCCCTAACTGACTCTGAACATGACAAGGTGATTGCTCTCGGTGGATTGCACGTGATTGGCACTGAGCGCCATGAGTCCCGTCGTGTGGATAACCAGCTGCGAGGCCGGGCCGGTCGTCAGGGTGACCCCGGTTCCACCAAGTTCTTCTTGAGCTTGGAAGATAATCTGCTGAGGATCTTTGGTGGTGACCGCGTTGCAGGTCTGATGAATGCCTTCCGAGTGGAGGAAGATATGCCCATTGAATCGGGCATGCTGACCCGTTCTTTGGAAGGGGCACAGAAAAAGGTGGAGACCTATTACTACGATATTCGTAAGCAGGTCTTTGAATATGATGAGGTGATGAATAACCAGCGGCGCGCCATCTATGCCGAGCGGCGAAGGGTGTTGGAAGGGGACAAGCTGAAGGAGCTGGTGATTGGCTACGGTGAGCAGACGATGGATGACATTGTCGAAGCCTACATCAACCCTGAACTTCCTTCTGAAGAGTGGGATTTGGAAAATATTGTCGGCAAGGTCAAAGAGTTTATCTATCTGTTAGAAGACCTCACGGCGGACCAGATGGAGAATCTCTCCATGGGAGAAATCAAAACCTTCTTAAGGGAACAGGTACATATTGCCTACGACATGAAAGAAGGCCAGGTGGATAAGATGAAGCCAGGTCTGATGCGAGAAGCTGAGCGATTTTTTATCTTGCAGCAGGTGGATACCCTATGGCGTGAGCATCTGCAGCAGATGGATGCGCTGCGGGAAACCGTCGGTTTGCGTGGCTACGGTCAAAAGGACCCGCTAATTGAATATAAGAGTGAAGGTTATGAAGTCTTTTTGGACATGATGACGGGCATTCGCCGTAATGTGGTGTACACCATGTTCCAGTTTCAACCTCAGCCCCCACCGCAGGCAGCCCGCGCTGATGGCCCGATTGATGTCGAGGTCGTGTAGTGCCCATGTCAGTATTGTCCAGGGACTTTTAGTAACACAACTTAAGATACTCAAGGAGTATGGCGGGGCGGGGCGCTATAAAGGTAGAAAGCCCTTGACAATAAGCCCCCATGGTTTTCGTGGTTCCATTTTCTGCGCAGCCCCCTGCCCTGATTAGCCCAATACCTGTACCGGATGTTGGAAGCTCGTCTCTGCGGATTGCTAACCCAGCAGTTGAATCAGATACGGTGCTGGCCCAGACCGTTATCCCGGATGGTCTAACCACTGTAGATATCAACAATGACCAGATCACCATCAGTGGTGGGGAACAGGCTGGATCTAACCTGTTTTATGGGTTTGAGCAGTTTAATGTGCCCACGGAGGCCACGGCCAATTTTTTAGCCACCCCCTCTGTGCAAAGGGTGATCGGTCACATTACCGGGGGTGATAGCTCTACTATTGATGGCTTGCTAACCATCACGGGGAGCACGGCTGATTTATTTATCATTAACCCAGCGGGCATTCTCTTTGGGGCCAATACTCGGCTAGATTTACCGGCAACGTTTACGGCCA
>CALHGI010000578.1 GCA_938029995.1 uncultured cyanobacterium
CACAGCGATTTCTTCTTCAGGATGGATATCTTGCAGCTGATTGATGCGCCAATGGGTGGAGCGTTCTAGCTCTTGGGCCTCATGGAGCAGCCGCAGATATTCGTCCGTGGCCTCGGGCTGATTACTGATTTGATTGAGGCGCTGGGTAATCGCTTGATGTTCCCGACCGCAGTGAATCTTGGCTGCTTGAATTTGGACCTCGGCCCCACCGGATTTAACAACGGCATAGATATCCATCAGCCGTTGATACTTCTCTAAGTAGGTCGAGTCAACATCTTGCACAATGGGGTGGCTGAAAACATCTCTCGCGTTGGCGCGACGTTTTCGTTGTGTCCACCACTGCAGGATCACAGAGATAGATGTTTCACTGATCAGGTTCTTGTCAGACAGTAGATGCATAATTACAAACCCAATGGACTAACCAGGAAGGCCTAAGCTCATTCCCTAAGGGGTAATATTTAATACTAAGACGTGATTGGTACACTTGGTGTCTGATTTACGGACATTTTTATAATGCTTATTGTCGTATTTAGTGGATGTAGCTGAGATCGCGTTAATTTCCCTCTATCAGGGGATTTATCAAGATTTTTAATTGCGTAATTTGGCACAATGCTTAAGGCAGTCTTTTTTGGTTTTCACGGTGTAATCGTCAATGATGACGACATTCATCCCCAGCTGATTGCTCAGTTATTACTGGCTGAAAATCTGCGGTTTGATCCAGATGAGTATCGGGAGATGTATTTGGGCCAAAGCGACCGCGCTCGCCTGACCAGCATTTTGCAGACTCGGGGGCGCTTTGTGCGCGACGAGTATTTGGATGGCTTACTGCGCAAGAAGGCGGACGGCTATGGTGAATGGCTGCGATCTCAGACTAAATTAGCCCTCTATCCGGGCCTCGACGATTTACTATTTCGCATTCGCAGTAAGCAATACACCACCGCTATTGTGACCGGTGCCCAACGCACCGACGTGGAACAGGTTTTAGCAACAGCTAAGCTCACGGATCAATTTTCGTTGGTGATTTCCGCCAGCGATATGCCAGTGTCAGCCAGCAAGCCCGAACCGACCAGTTATCTAGCCGCCATTGATCAGCTCAATGTACTGGACCCTGCCCTGGCCCTCACCCCCCAAAACTGTCTAGCCATCGAATCGTGCTTTGCGGGAATTAAGGCGGCTAAAGCGGCGAATATTCCCGTGGTGGGTGTGGCCCAAGTTTATCCGTACCATATGATTCAACGCTGTGCGACCTGGGCGGTGGACTACCTGAACGAAATTGACTTTGATTGGATTGCGCCACGGTATGAAGGGGGATCGAATACCGCTACCATGGGAGAAAAACCAGCCGTGTAGCCAATCCAGGGAGTAGTAAATGATGAAAGTGGCAGTAACTGGGGCAACGGGGTTTGTGGGCTCACGTTTAGTTCAGCGACTCCATGATGCGGGCCACCAGATCAAAGTATTTGCCCGTAACCCTGAACGGGCCAGAAAGGTCTTTCCCGAATCTGCCTATGGCCAAGTAGAGGTTGTGGCCTATACTCCCCAGCAATCTGGCAATTGGCAAACCGAGATCTCCGGTTGTGATGGGGTGATTAACCTGGCGGGGGAAGCGATCGCAGAACGCTGGACCCCCGAGCGTAAAAAAGAAATCATGAACAGCCGCGCATTGGGTACGGAAAAACTGGTGGAAGCCATCGCCATGGCCCCTGTAAAGCCCAAGGTCATGGTCAGTGCGTCGGCCATTGGGTTCTATGGCACCAGTGAAACGGCAGAATTTTATGAAACTAGCGAACCCATCAAGCAAGACTTTTTGTCCCAGGTGTGTCAGGCCTGGGAGACCGCCGCAGATAAGGTGACCGCCCATGGCACCCGCTTGGTTACGGTGCGCATTGGCATTGTGCTGGGTATGGGGGGTGCGATCGCAAAAATGTTAACGCCCTTCCGCCTATATGCCGGTGGTCCCATCGGCAGTGGCAAGCAATGGTTTTCCTGGGTTCACCGCGATGATCTCGTCAACCTGTTTATGCAAAGCCTAACCGACGAGAACATGTCTGGCATTTACAATGGCACCGCCCCTCACCCAGTGCGCATGGCCGACATGTGCGACGCCCTCGGCAAAGTGATGAACCGTCCCTCCTGGCTGCCAGTGCCTGACTTTGTCATTGAAACCTTGCTGGGGGATGGCGCTATCGTCGTCCTCGAAGGCCAGAAGGTCCTCCCCGAACGAACCCAATCCACCGGATTTTCCTACACCTATCCCAAAATAGAAGCGGCCCTGCGAGATATCGTCGTGGAGTAGCCTCACCACTCCACAACAAGGCAACAAAACAAATCTACTGCACCACCTGGGAGCCATGGCTCCGAGGGTCATCCGATGCACCAGAGGGTTGCAGGGCCGTCTCCACATCCGAGGTTGCCCCCTCCACCTGGGCATAGGGCAGTTTTTCCCCCGCCACTAACGCCGTTAAATTCTCCGCCAGCACAGCCCGAGGAATTTCACCCATGGCGGTACCGGCATCCTTCCCCGCCCCATCTAAAAACGCAAAATGGGGAATGCCATCCACCCGATAGTGGAGCATTTCCGGCAGCCATTTAGTATTATCAACATTCAGCATGACAAAGTTGACATCCTGCTGGTACTCAGCCTTCAGCTGTTCTAAATCCCCAGCCATAGCTTGGCAGCTGGTACACCAATTAGCGTAAAACTCCATCAGGGTGGGCTTACCATTTTGCATAGCCTGCTCTAAGGGCACAGAAGCCTCAGCCATTTCAGATAGGGAAGCAGCCGGTGTGCGAGTTTGGAGCCCCACAACTACGATCACACTCAACACTATGGCTACGGCCACCACCACAAAATTTCGTAATCGTTGGACCATACCACCAGATTCGGAGGAGTTAACCGACATAGAATAAAAAAGCGCCTGCGGCGTCACTACAGCATCTTCCTCAGTCTAACGGAATGAAAAAGCGCGTTACCCTAACATTTCCAAAGCAGACGGTGAATATGCCCATCACCTACCGGCTAGCCAAGGACTTCAACGTGGCCGCGAATATCATTCGTGCCCAAGTAGCCCCCAACCAAGTCGGCAAAGGTGTGATTGAGCTATCAGGCGATATTGACCAATTAGACGAAGCCATTAACTGGATGCGTAACCAAGGCATCGGGGTTTCCCTATCCAGCCGAGAAATCCTGATCGATGAAGACCTTTGTGTCCATTGCGGTCTATGTACGGGGGTATGCCCCACAGGGGCCTTACGGCTAGACCCAGATAGCTTCAAACTAGTGTTTAACCGCGCCCAGTGCATTGTGTGCGAGCAATGTATTCCCACCTGCCCGGTTCAGGCAATTTCCACCAACCTTTAAGAGTAACGATGAAAAAATGGCCCTGGTTATCGCTACTCCTTTTGTTCCTAGCCTATATGGGCTTTGGTGCCTATCTACATTCCCGTCAAAGTGCTGATTTTATCTGGTGGTTAGCCGTTGCCCATGCCGTCCTAGAAGCCGCCCTGTTAACCATTCTTTGGAAACCCCTACGCAACTTCCTCATGCTTGGGTTTCAGTCCGATATTGGCTACACAGCCATGGCCCTAGTGAGCGCATCCCTCGCCGTGGTGGTCGTCTCCTGGATTCAGATTTTCATCTACTTCCTCGTGCTGCTGGCCGCAGCACTTTTACTCAGAGTAGAGTTAAGAATTCGCGATGTTGGCAATAGTTTGGCATTTGTCACCATCCTAATGATTTCGTTATTGGGAGTAGGCCTCAGTCGTCTAACCGTGGACTTCCTCATGACTCCTATGGCTGAAACTCAAGCTGCAATTGAATTGTGGACACTCTAGAAATCGGCATAGGCCAAACCGCTTAGGTCATGGCTTAAGCGATTCTATTGACAGCACAAGCGTTTAACTGTTGCCCCTACCTCGTGAGACACATTCGTGTTCACGGGGTACTTTTTTATTTAAACCGTTCAATCATTCCCCAGGCTTACTACTTACTCTTCTTTCCCAATAATGCACAGACTGATTCGCCAGGAAATGTAGCGGGAAGGATCAACCAGGCTCAATCTGATGACTCAATCATGACTACACCAGTGGTGTGTACCCCGGAAATGTATCATAGCGCACATAACTAAAAATATATGCCGTGATGGCATTATGGACACTCTAGAAATCGACACAGGACATAGCTGTGCAATGGATGATTTGAGTGATTCTGTTTACAGCACAAGCGTTTAACTGTTGCCCCTACCCTGTGATACACATGCGTGTTTCCAGGGTACTTTTTTGTCTATTTGTATTACGTCTATATTCAGGCGAAAGCGGAGAGACGTCACACAAAACGTCGCACTGCCGGCAAGGGGCAGCGGCTCAGCTGAATCTCATGAGACTAAGCTGGCGGCCGCTTTCCTTTGCACCCATTCGGTGATTAATGGATTCACCAGTTCGGGTGCTTCATCCTGGGGGCAATGGCCCACTCCTTCGAGTGGTATAAATTGTTCGACGACATCATATTTACTGAGTTCCCGACCGAGGGCAATTGGTTCCCATGGATCCGCATCTCCCCACAGCATTAATACCGGGCAGGTCAGTTGGGGTAATAAATCTTCGGGTAGTGGTCCCTGGGAATAACTAATAAATGCCACAAAGACATCTACGGCTGCAGGATCACGGGCAGGAGCCAGCAGAAGTTCGATTAGTTCGTCTGTCACTTCTGCTTTGCGGCCATAGGCTTGGCGCAAAATATTTTTAAGGGTTTTAGGTTTAGCGAGTCGAGAGAAAAAGAACTGACCTACGGGCTTGTAGTTGAGAATAGCCTG
>CALHGI010000579.1 GCA_938029995.1 uncultured cyanobacterium
GATGTACTCATTGCCGTCGACGTCCCAAATGTGGGAGCCCTTGACGCGGTCAAAGACGATGGGTTGGCCACCAACGGACTTGAACGCCCGCACAGGAGAGCTAACGCCTCCGGGCATTAAGTGTTGGGCAGCCGCAAAAATCTCTTCTGATTTTGTGGTCTCTAAAGATGATGTGGTGGTAACCAACGGGCTCTCCTTATTGTTTAAAGTCGTTTAGTTCTAAGGGATCAAATGACAGCTCGCAATGGCTGTCTCCGTGCAAAGGTGCTTATTGAATGCCTGCTCCATGGATTCGATGGATTTCTGTCAGGAGGCCGCTTCGACCCTCAGAATGGCATTAAGCTAGTGATGTCGAAAATTGCAGTATTTTTAATCCTAGCGTTTGTGCTTACATCGCTTGAAATATCTTGAAATATATTAAGGAATGTAGCGAGCCCGCAAACTGCGACAATGGGGCTGCACTGAGCTGAACTGACCCGGATCATGAGTACCCCGCTTTCTTTTGTCGGCGCTATTCCCATTGAAAAAATTTGCTTCAACGAGCAGGGGTTGGTACCTGCGATCGCACAGGATTATCTAGACGGCACCGTGCTGATGATGGCCTGGATGAACCAGGATTCATTACAAAAAACCTTAGAAACCGGCGATGTCTGGTACTGGAGTCGCTCCCGCCAAGAGCTATGGCACAAGGGGGCCACATCGGGACACCTGCAAAAACTGAAGGCCATCCGCTACGACTGCGACAGCGATGCCCTCTTGCTAACCATTGAGCAGATGGGGGATATTGCTTGCCACACGGGGGAACGCAGCTGCTTCCATCAGGTGGATGGAGCCATTACCCCTCCGGCGGCGGATACCCTATCCCAGGTGTATGGGGTGATTTGCGATCGCAAAGCCAACCCAAAACCCAAGTCTTACACCAACAGTCTGTTCGACGGCGGCGACAATAAAATCCTCAAAAAAATCGGCGAAGAATCAGCGGAAGTAGTCATGGCCTGCAAAGATGACGATCCCGACGACATCGCTGGGGAAGTCGCCGATCTGATTTATCACACCCTGGTGGCGCTGGCCCACCACAATGTGGACATTAAGGACGTCTATCGTAAGTTGCAATCGCGTCGTTAATCCCGTGGCACAATAGCAGTACAAATGCCCTACCTGCTGCCCAGTGTACCCATGGCGATTAAACCGTCCCAAATCCAGACCATTTTGCAAGACAAGCGCACCCATTTCGAAACATTTGAAAAGGGTCAACAATCCAGTCTGGATATTTATCAAACGGCCTGGCAGGCATTGTGCCAGACCCCCAAAAAGACGTTAGATCAGTGGCTCGCCCGTCAGCACGGCACCATCGGGGCGCGACCGTTAGAAGCCTTAACCCATACAGAACAAGGCATTTGCCCCAGCAGACTGCAGTGGCAAAATCGAGAACACAGTCTGCAGTGGGTCCATGAAAACCTCAGTGGCATCACCACATTTGCCGTAGACGGGTCCCAGATTTTCCCCAGCAAGGATCTCTCCCCCCCCATTGCCCTAGTGCAAATTGGTTGGTTTGAAAATCCCCACACCTCTGATGCCGACTACATCAAAGATATTGAATTAGATATCATGACCCCCAGGGATTTAGAGCTGGGGGATCGATCAAAGCCACTGGATCGGCTGGTCAACAAGCGGCGGTTTCAAATGGAAATTCGGCGGCTCGTAAAATACATCGAACAGGTGAGCGATCCTGAGCACTGCCTAGTTTTATTTGATGGAGCGTTGGTGGCCACCTTTGCAGACGCCTATGAAGAAGAGGACCGCAAAGACTACGTTGAGGCCCTCATCGGTCTATTACAAGCCAGTGAAGACCATCGTGTGCCCCTCGTCGGCTATGTGGATACCAGCTCGGCCCATGATTTGACCACGTTGCTACAACACCACTCAGCCAGCGCCGCCGCCGTCCCCAAGGTGACCGATGCTCAGCTGTTGGCGCCATATATGCAGTGGGGAGACAGTACACCCATTTTTCAGTGCGATCGCACCGGCATACTGAGTGAATACAAAAAACAAAAACAGGACTACTCTGACCGCATCATCTTTACCTATCTAAAAACCAACCAAGGCCCCCCCGCCCGCATTGAAATGCCTCGCTGGATGCATGAAGCCAGCATCACCCACCAAGTACTCGACTGGGTCAGGGCAGAAACCATCGTAGGCGGCGGCTACCCCTACGCCATTGAAACCGCCGACCAAACCGCTGTGCTGCAAACTAGCGATCGCCAGGTTTTCTTTCGCATTCTCCAGGACTGGGCCCACCACGAAGACCTACAGCTGCGATGGTCTCGAAAAATGATGAGCAAGCTCCGCCGTCGCTAAAAGTAACAAAATATTACACCTTCTCAGATTCAGCCCCCTACCCCTCATATACCGCACATACTTTTTTCGACCGCAAATCAATTAAGTATTTTTACCTATGCCCCTAAAAGTCTGACCTGCTTTGAACGTTTCATGATCGCTGCAACTATTAAACGTTCTCTATGATTGATTAGAAGATCATTTACTTTTGTTGTGTTTGATTGAGTTTCCGTACGGATTTTTTAGACAGATCACCACATATCCATAGGATGAATAACTAACGGAGGACGAGAACTCCCCATATAACTGCACCTTGGGTAGTCGTCATAGCGATGGCTGGTTGTAACAACTAACTTCGTTTACGACGGCGACCCTGCAGTTTTTTTCCCTGGCACCGTTTTAAAAAAAGGATTTGACCCCTATGACTCTGCCATTGTTAAGCTATCCGACCAGTTGCCAAAACCAACGTGTCAATGGCTTTGAAGTATTTGGTGACGAACAGCCACGGATTTTCTCCACGGCACTATTGCTAGATGCCCAGGAAATTGAAACGCTGATTCTGGCTGCCTATCGTCGCATCTTTAATGAGCAGCAGCTCCTCTCCTGCCATCGCGATCGCTATTTAGAATCCCAACTACGTAGCTCTCAAATCTCCGTACGGGATTTCGTTCGCGGGCTGTTGCTCTCTGACTCCTTCAGACGGCTTAACTACGAATGCAGCAATAACTATCGCTTCGTTGACATGTGCCTTCAGCGGGTGCTCGGTCGCCAAGCCTATGACCAACGCGAGACCTTGGCCTGGTCCATCGTGCTTGCCACGGAAGGCATTGCCGGATTTGTGGATGCACTGCTCGACAGTGATGAGTACATGGACAACTTTGGTGAAGACACGGTGCCCTACCAACGGCGACGGGTCCTGCCTCAACAGTCCATGGGAGAGCTGCCCTTTGAGCGCATGCCTCGCTATGGGAACGACCATCTAGAAAAGTTGACCGCCCTAGGGAATGACTTCTCTGCCACGGACGGGGATATCCTCTTCGGCGATGGCCTCCCTCCAGAAGGCCTACGCACAGTTGGTGCCGTTATTACAGTGGCTGGTGCGGTTGTTCTAACCAGCGGACTGGCTGCGGTTATCCTGTCTTGGTTTGGCTGGCTGAAGATTTAAAAGCCCGCTCAAATACAGGCTGAAAAGACACCGAATGATGTAGGCCGTTAGCCCCCATCATTCGGTGTCTTTATTTATGGCCATCAAACAGATGGCCATCTTCGGAACGCCTTTCGCCGGTTGAGCCACACATGGCCACAGCTTTCAGCGACCGCCGATGGTGAGCGAGATGCCCACGCGATGGGGTCTACCGTCAGATGCCCCCAGGGATTCAGCACGTTATTCCCATTCGTTAAAGGTAGGCGGAGCTTGCCGCTGTCTAGAACGGCGGGTATCTTGCCACGCGTTACCAATGCCTTGCAACACACCCCGACCCACCAGGCCAATCCCTCGACCCACCACCTCGGTCAGCACATACACCACCGTACTACCCACCATGGAAATCACCGCTCGTACCCGAGGGCTAAGGGCATCGCGGGCTTCAAGCATGACGGTGACGGCCCAAGGTAAGCCCGAAAGGCGATCTAACTCACTCCGGCGAGGGGCATAAATCGGCGTCAGCATAATGCCGCGTGGCCCTAAGGTATACAACCGATACTGGCTCTCAAAAATAGCCGTTGGCTCATTGACTAGGTGGTTCCAACGGTAGCGCCAGGATAGATCATTCCTAAATCGCTCGATGTCACGGGTGGAAATAATCCGGCGGCTGTACAGCCCCTTTTTGACCACTTCCACATCGGCTAATCGGTTCAACAGGGGTTGCATCACCGCATTCCCCAATTGAATGAGAACGTTCTCCAATAGCTTTTCACTGTGGGCTAAGGCTTCAGGGGTGGTGGCCACATAGGCGGTACCATCCACCACCATGGCATCTTGAAACAACCAATGGGAAAGGAGATCGGGCACTAGGGGAATATGCTGAAGAATATCCCGCTCTACCATTTCCTTTTCTTGATACAGCACAGCGACCAGTTCTTGCTCAACACCATTGAGGGGCACGGTGTAATAGCGACCAAAGAACTCTTCTATGGTGGCCACCCATAGATCTCGGAGCACTTGGGGCGACTTGTCGCGCAGCTGTCCCGGTTGGGGGGCAGACTGACGGAGATCGTCTAATAAGTCTTCAAAACGGCGCAGAATAACAAACAGCAGCTCTCGCTTTTTGTCGAGGCGCAAGATATCAATTTCCACCGGCTCCGCCGTGGTGTTCTCTAAATCGGTTTGAAGTTTGGCAAATACGGCCTCAAACACCATATTTTGCACATCACCACTGCGGAGGCTCAAGACATTGGCCTCAGGCAATGGCTTGGCGGCAGCAGCCCCCAAGGAACTGGGACGCGTTACCGCCATGGCCTTGCCTGGGGAAGCCGTGGCGGACATGGCACGATTGCGGGACTGGGTCTGATTTTTAACCCAACCAACGTCTGAATACTTGCGGGTCGACCATAGCTGCTGCATACACCAGCGGGCGGCCTTTAGCTCACGCATTTGTCCGACTAAAACTTGGCGCTCCAGCCACGTTAGTCGCGACCGACGCAGTTCGGTCGCAGTCGCAGCGATTTGCTGCTCAATTTTTTCTATGCCGGACAATCGCATACTCAACCGCATCGCGGTCAGCGGTCCAGGGATGGAGGGGGTCTTTTGGGTCCGCTGCTGTTCCATGGCACCGCTGGGGCCCTTGGCCACCGTGCGAATCAGCTGGGCCAATTCCCGCACGGGCATGCCTCGGGTGCCATAGCCGTTGGCACCAACCTGACGGGCAGCGGCTTCTAGGACCGGCTCATCACGGGCACTAAGCACCAACACCGGCAATTTAGGAAACTCGGTTTTGATGGATTTGCACAGCTGCAACCCGGAACTGCTGACGGGATCGGTGCCTCCATCGCTGATCCCTAAACCCAAATCAACAATGACTAAGTTAATGGGGCGTTGGGTGCGCAATGTGGGGTCGGTAAAGGCCGCAGCTTGGGTGCGATCGCATTTCCGCACAATGGCCATGGCCTCCGCCGCACTCGACGCCTCCGCCGCAATTTGAAAGCCGGGTAGTTGTTCAAGCCAAACCCGTAATCCCAGCCTAAAGGTGGGATCTTCATCCACCAGCATTAATTGCAAGGGACGTTCACTCATGCCGCCTGATGTCACACCGTTTTAGTCGAACTCTTTTCGTCTCACCGTTCTAGTATCCCCCACTGACATCAATTCGCGGGGCTAGGGCGGCATTTATCCAGAATATGAGCAGAAATATCGACCGTTACTCGTAATCATCCTCGTCGTCGTAGCCTTCATCGTCGTCGTAGCCATCATCATAGTCAGATGCAGCGGGCTCTCGCAGCGATTCAATATAGGACCGTTCAGCATCCCAAATGGCAATGGAACTGCGGGCTTCAGAATATAGGGCACGTCCCGATGAAATCCGAGCGGCCACTGCGATCGCATCCGACAGTCTGCCCTGGTAGGCCAACTCCTCAGCTTCATTCAAAATGGGCCGATCTTCTGCCACCTGAATGCGGGTGGTCCATTCCTTAATGGAAACCTGGGACTGACTATAGAGGGCCCGTCCCTGCTGAATCTTGCGGGCCTCCTTAATGGCATCCCGCAGCTGCCCCTTACTGGCCAAATCTAACGCCTTACTGTAGAGGGGCTGGTCCTCCAACACCTGAATTTGCTTGGTCCACTGGGCCACACTGGTCTGGGCCTCAATACGTAGGGCCCGCCCCTGCTCAATCTTTCGAGCTTCAGCAATCGCCGCCTCCAGGCTAGCCCGGTCACCCTTGTCCGCCAACTGTTCCGCCCGGACCAAAAAGGGCCGATCCTCAATCCGCTGGATTTCCTTAGACCAATGGGCCACCAAGGTCTGGGCCTGCTGCCGTAGGGGCCGGTCGGGCCCAATATCCTGGGCTTGCTCAACGGCCTGCTGCAACGACCCCTTTTGGTTGAAATTCGCCAGCAAGGTCGCACTATAGAGCTGCTGTAAATCAGCCAGCTGTTTAGACCACAGGGCCAATTTAGTCTGAGCATCCCCATGGAATGGGCTTTCACTGCCAATGCTTTCCACCGCCTGAATGGCATCCATCAAATTCAGAATTTCGCCATAACTAGGAGACCAGTCTTGATTGAATCTGGCCAGGCGCTGGGCATGGGCAAACATCACCAGGTCCTTGGCTTCTGGCTCCGTAGTTAGGTTTACGGGCACCTGTTGAATAATTGCGATCGCACCCTCTAAATCCTCCTGCTCCCACTTTTCAAATCCGTAGTTCACAAGAGTTTTAGTCCAGTCAGCCAATAAGGGCTTTGCCTCAGGCCAAACCTGACTTTGCACATTCACCTGCCGCACCAAACTCAGCGCTTCCAGCAGACTATCCATATTGCCACTACTCGCCAGGGTCTTAGCCTTAATCAAATTACGCCGAGCATCCTCTTCCCGCTGAATATACTGCCCTAAATAACGGTGACGATCCTTCAACCAATAGTCACTAGTTAGGCGCTTCATCGTCCGCAGCTGCTTACGGGCACCGCTCCAGTTTTGATTCTCCACCGCCTCCGTCACAGCCGTCGAAATTTCTGCCCCCTTACTCCACTCCGCCTCCCAGCGTTCTAAGGCGGTGTTAGCATCCGCATGGATATCGGCCCGGGCAGGAATATACCCCAAAAGCTCAACGGCTCGCTCCAAGTTACCCGATTGCATACGCTTTTGAGCCAGCTTAAACAATCCCTTAGACCACCGATTAGTCACGTCCTCGGAGTCCTGATACAGCGGGTGCATATCGTCCCAAGCCCCCGTGAGCCTTAGCCCAGCCACCAAATCCTGCTCAGACCCCGACACCACAGCTTGCCTGGCACAGTACAGACGCTCACTATCGGCACTAAACACCGATATGTCATCACACTTGGGCAAGGGAGGGAGACGGGTAATTAACGCAATGGCCCACACCCCCAAAGCACTGGATGCTGCCAGCAACATTAGCCAGACACCAGCCCAAAACCAGGTTCGACTTTTAGGCCTAGTCATTTTAGGCCCACGCCGAGAAGGCTTTTTACCTTTTTTAACCAAGGCCGATGAATTAAATTGCTGCGGATCGGTAGGCGTAGCTGTCATTAGCGGCAGTATCCCAGAAAATAATAAGCCCAGAGTTCCCCTGGACAGTCCCCAGGGTGGAGCTAACAAAACAACTCACACCCGATTTGTTCTAACGCATGTCCATCAGGCTCGTAAATGCCCTATTTGGCTTAAATCACTAAAGCTGCGCTCTCAAGAGACCAGGGAAATCCCATATCAATCCCATGCTTAGTCTGACCATTGCGCCAACAAGGTACCGACCTGGCCGGGAAATACCCTTAGAAGTTAAACCAAAAATTTTGCTGCCATTGTAGTGGCAATTGGCCGCATTACAACGGTTTTCGATAAAAACCTTTGCTAAAAAGAATATTCAACGGATCAACGCCGATCCAGGAACGGTTACATTTTTATTCCATGGATAATTTTTCTAATCCCACAAACGCCCCTTCCCACTGGGCTATAGCCACCACAGAAGAGAATTTCAAAAAGTATCCATAAAAAA
>CALHGI010000580.1 GCA_938029995.1 uncultured cyanobacterium
TTGAATGGATAGCCGGTCGTGAACCAAAGAAGTGTGGGAAACGTCCTGTAAAGGCATGCTATCTACCCGAAACGATTGGATTGCCCCTATTGCGATCATCCTAAGACTCACAAAGATGGTAAAACCAGCAAAGGGAGTCAACACTATAAATGCGCCCACTGGACACGTACGTTTGTCGAAACCTTCGATACTCCCTACTATTGGCGTCAGGTCAATGCCAATGAAGTCGAGAAGATCCTTCAATCGCAAGCCGAAGGGAGTAGTCTACGGGGCATTAGTCGCATCAACAAACGAGCCTACAATACTGTGGTGAGTATCGTCCATGCGGCTGCTTATCGAGCTCAATTAGTTCATAACGAAGAGGTTAGGGAGATTGAAACGGACCAAGTGATTGCCGATGAGATGTGGTCATTTGTAAAAAAAACAGAAACACTGCGGACTTGAGGATATCAATCTGGGAGACTGCTGGATAGGGGTGAGCTTAGCCCAGCAAAGTGGACTGATCCTGAGCGCCCGAGTGGGCAAGCACACGGATACATTCTTAGAAGAACTCATCATGAGTACCGAAGGCAAAACCGATTGTAAGGTATGGTACACCGACGGTTGGGCAGGCTATGAGCGAGTCTTGCCCTCTGAGGTCGTCCATGTGGTGGGTAAAGAGAATACTCAACGATTAGAACGAACCAACGGCATCATCCGGCAACAGACCGGTCGTTGGCATCGACGTCAGAATAAGTTTGCTAAAGTCTGGCAAACGACCGAGAGTATTACTCGCCTAGTCGTGACCTACTTCAACTGGATATGGCAGCATAGTCGCACACGAGATACCGCTGCTCAGAGAGCAGGGTTAGCCATGGAACCTTGGGGTTGGAATGACATTGCTGCCTATCCCACTTTTTTCTGAGGCACGACCACAGGAGCGTCGGCTTCATTGTTTGATTGGTCTATTTTGTAATTATCAAGTCTGGAGTAATGAGCATGACAAGTTCTAAAAAAAGAATCTCTTCTTCTCGATTTCGAAATGGTTGGCTGTGGGGATTTACCCCTCAAGCAGAGCTGTGGAATGGCCGACTGGCCATGATCGGTTTTGTATGTGCTCTCACAATTGAAGTATTGTCTAGCCAAGAAGTTCTTCACTTTTGACAATTGGAGGTCGTATCACGCTCCTACTCAATCGCAATTGGCACACTTGGGCTGATAGGAGCTTGCTAATTGATTAGAACTTGTTCGCAGATGTATGAATTTTGATGTCGTAGTTCATCAAATCACTCCAGAATTCAAACAATGTTTATCCATACTGATACTTATTCCCCTATTTATAGCAATACCCATGCCTATTAAAGATAAACCTAGGCCTCCGCGTTTTAGTCTCTTCAACAATATTTTACTGATATTGGCAGGGGTATTCCTATTTGTAAGTTTTATCCTTCCTGTTTTCTCAAGGCCTCAAGTGTCTGCGGTACCCTATAGCCTGTTCATTCATCAGGTGCGAGAAGGAGATGTGGCACGGGTGCAGGTAGGACAGAATCAAATTCGATTCCAGTTAAAATCGGACGAAGAAATAGGTAGTGAGCAAGTTGGGCAAGTGTTCTCAACAACGCCCATTTTTGATTTAAGCTTGCCCAACTTGCTTGAAGAAAAAGGCGTTGAGTTTGCGGCTACGCCACCGCCTACAAATGGTTGGGTAAGCAACCTATTAGGCTGGATCATTCCTCCGCTAATCTTTGTAGGTATCTTTCAGTTTTTTGTTCGTCGTGGCGGCGGTGGTGGCGGCGCTCAAGGAATGCTATCGATTGGCAAAAGCAAAGCCAAAGTATACGTCGAGGGAGAAGCCGCTAAGACGACCTTTGCCGATGTGGCCGGGGTTGATGAAGCCAAGACTGAGTTAGTTGAGGTGGTGGATTTCCTAAAAACACCGGGACGCTATACCCAGATTGGGGCGCGCATTCCTAAAGGGGTATTGTTGGTGGGGCCACCAGGGACAGGTAAGACACTACTGGCAAAAGCTGTTGCGGGAGAAGCAGGCGTCCCATTTTTTAGTATTTCGGGCTCTGAGTTTGTGGAAATGTTTGTAGGGGTGGGATCTTCTCGTGTGCGAGATTTATTTGAGCAGGCTAAGAAGGAAGCCCCCTGTATCGTATTTATTGACGAGCTGGATGCGATTGGTAAGTCTCGTAGCAGTAGTGGATTCTATGGCGGTAATGATGAGCGAGAGCAGACGCTGAACCAATTGCTGTCTGAGATGGATGGATTTGCCGCAGAAGATGCCACAGTGATTGTTTTGGCTGCCACCAATCGTCCAGAAATTCTTGACCCGGCGCTTTTGCGTCCAGGACGCTTTGACCGGCAAGTATTGGTTGATCGCCCAGCTTTATCAGGCCGAGAAGCGATTCTCAAGATCCATGCGCAGACAGTGAAGTTGGGAGAAGATATAGACTTGAAGGCAATTGCAACTCGCACCCCTGGTTTTGCCGGAGCCGACTTGGCAAACCTGGTGAATGAAGCAGCGCTATTAGCCGCTCGCAATCAACGTGAATCAGTTGCCCAGGCTGACTTTGCCGAAGCCATTGAACGTCTAGTGGCGGGTCTGGAGAAGAAAAGCCGTGTCCTCAACGATAGGGAAAAGAAAATCGTTGCATATCACGAAGTAGGCCATGCCATAGTGGGTTCACTGATGCCAGGCAGTGGTCGAGTTGAAAAAATCTCCATCGTCTCCCGTGGCATGTCTGCTTTAGGATATACCCTACAACTACCAGAAGAAGATCGATTCTTGAGTGACGAAACGGAATTGCGGGGTCAGATTGCCACCTTGCTGGGGGGGCGATCGGCAGAAGAGATTGTGTTTAATAGCATCACCACAGGCGCATCGAACGATTTACAGAGAGCGACGGACCTGGCAGAGCAAATGGTAACCACCTTTGGCATGAGTAAAATCTTGGGGCCGTTAGCCTATCAGCAAGGTAGTCGAGCAATGTTTCTGAATGAGGGTGTGCCCAATCCTCGCCGCATGATGAGCGAAGCAACGGCAGAGGCAATTGATCGTGAGGTAAAAGGTATTGTCGAAACAGCCCATCAACAAGCGCTGGATACCCTCAACCATAACCGCGACATATTGGAAAATATCACTATGCGGCTCTTAGAAACAGAAGCGATCGAAGGTAAGTCCTTATATCAGCTGCTTGATCAAGTTCAGGCTGCTGCAGCTATTTAAAGGGCTGGTATCTCATGTACATCAAATGTTCTTGGAGGTTTATATGTCATATTCTTTAGCGACAGGTACACTTGTTACGATGATTGGTGAAGCTGTTTTGCAGGATCGCTTGATAAAGCTACTAACTAAGCTTGGGATATCGGGTTATACGATTATTCCAGCCCAAGGTGGAGGCAGTCATGGTAGACGGATGGGCGATATAGCAGGATACAACACCAACGTTGAGATCAAAACCATTGTCACATCAGATCTGTCTGATCAATTGTTCGAAGATCTGAAGTTGTTGCAATCAACTCATGCCCTGATTGCTTTTCGGCAAACCGTAGAGGGAGTGTTTGATTAGTTGTTTTCCCTCAACATGCAGCTACTAATATAAGCTTCAAGCAACAAATACACCCTGAACTCAAACATCGAGTTGTTATAGTAGTCATTGTTAGCCGATCATCCACAACAGATGATGTCGTTGACAGATAACAAACATTAGGTAAAACATGGCTGACATTGTTGATACTGCCGTTAATGCTGGCTCTTTCAGCACGCTGGTTACTGCTGTTAAAGCAGCTGGATTAGTCGATACCCTTAAAGGAAAGGGACCCTTTACAGTTTTTGCGCCCACGGATGATGCCTTTGCCAAATTACCTAAAGGCACAGTGGATGGACTCCTTAAGAATATTCCTCAACTTAAGAAAATCCTGACTTATCATGTGGTTTCAGGTAAGGTGATGGCGGCTGATGTTACGAAGCTGAAGTCTGCTAAAACGGTTGAAGGTGAAGATGTGAAAATTGATGCTTCCCATGGTGTCAAGATTAATAATGCCACAGTTACAACACCCGATGTTGGCGCTGACAACGGAGTGATTCACATCATTGATACCGTGTTGATGCCTGCATAAACCCTTTCTCAAGAGTAGTCATCGCTACTCTTGAGAAACCACCTACAGAAGGCCAAAAAACTCCAGTAGTAAAACAAGTTTGAACTGCGGTCAAACTATGGGAATGCCTAAGGAGAAACAGTTATGGAAGAATTAAAAGGGTTATCCGGCAACTTAACCTTAGAGCAGCAGTTTCAACTCCACAGGATCAAGACGCAATTGAGGGAATGGAGTCAGGAAGAGGCACAAGATTATGTGGTTGAAATAACGCGCCAAATGATGATCAAGGATAATTTGGTTAAGCATTTACTCAAAAATGCCTAGGGTTGCAAGTCATGGCTTGGACTAGGCTTTCTATCAGAGTGGTACTCCTGGATACGACCATCCTTGATTTCCAGAGAAATGGTGGGCAAAGCAATATACTTTGGAGAACAACTTGAACAATCAATTTTCCTTAAGCAATAAACTATTAACACCTGTCATCTTAGTAAGCTTGATCCTTTTTCTAGGGTTTAACAGCTTTGCTGTTCTTAACCCTGGCCAAGCCGGAGTTATTAGCGTTTTAGGAAAAGCCAGAGATGGTGTTTTATTAGAGGGCATTCACTTCAAACCACCGTTGATTTCGATCGTGGATATATACGATCTGACCGTGCAAAAGTTTGAAGTGCCCGCAGAGAGTTCTACCAAAGACCTTCAGGATTTATCGGCTCGTTTTGCCATTAATTTTCGCCTGGATCCACTACTAGTGGTCGAAATTCGTAGAACCCAAGGGACCTTAGCCAATATTGTTTCTAAAATTATTGCGCCCCAAACCCAGGAATCATTTAAGATTGCCGCTGCTAGAAGAACGGTAGAAGAAGCAATTACCAAAAGAAATGAACTCAAGCGAGATTTTGATGACGCCTTAAGCGAGAGACTCGAAAAATATGGAATTATTGTCCTGGATACGAGCGTTGTCGATTTAGACTTTTCTCCGGAATTTGCTAAGGCCGTAGAAGAAAAACAAATTGCTGAACAGAGAGCCAAACGAGCCATTTATGTCGCCCAAGAAGCGGAGCAAGAGGCCCAGGCTGATATTAACCGCGCCAAGGGTAAAGCAGAGGCGCAGAGATTGCTAGCCGAAACGTTGAAAGCCGAAGGCGGGCAACTTGTGTTGCAAAAAGAGGCGATTCAAGCTTGGAAAGATGGCGGATCTCAAATGCCCAAGGTCTTAGTCATGGGAGGAAAAGAGCAAACGGCAGTGCCTTTTCTATTTAATCTTGGTGATGTTCAGAAGTAGCCCTAAGCCTGGATATTTCATTTGAAAAATACTTAGATTTTTCATTTTGTTTTCCTAGTTTAACCCTTGCATAAGGTAATACAATCATGAGTTACATCAATAAAGAGAAAAAGACATCTGACCATTCTCCCAGCAATGGCAGTGAGCTTACCCCCGCTGAAGCGCCCACGACTGGGCACAAATCTCAAAATGGACCATTGGGAGCTGGCTACCGAGTAGACGATGAGGGCATCGTCAATAACTACGCCCTTGAGCCTGAGATTTATGAAGCCAAGTCTCCCTCACCCAAACAACAGCGGCGTTATATCGTCCTGGGGGGCGCGGCTGTTTTGCTTGTTGCTCTAGTCCTATGGATTGCCTTTGCCGCCAGCTAGGTGGGCGAAATAGTTTGTTCCGAAACCCAGCCGATCTCTTCCACTCAAGCTTTAATTTACTCAATTTTCAATGACATTTGGAAACGTTAATTATGCCATTCACCCTTGATGAAGCTCGTCCTATTTTTCCTGACATTCAAGTTGCTAATGCAGTCCCAGAAATGGTTCAATCATTCAATCAGCTCAAGGCTGAAGATCAGTTGGCCTTACTATGGTTTGCCTACACTGAGATGGGACTGAGCATTATTCCGGCTGCCATGGAGGTTGTTCCTATGGTATTCGCAGAAAAAGTCCTGACTCAAATCAAGCAGATGTCACCGTTAGAGCAAACGCAGGCAATGTGCGATTTGGTCAACCACACAGATACGCCCCTTTGCCAGACTTATTCGTCTTTTAGCACAAATGTTAAATTGGGCTTCTGGTATCAATTAAGTGAATGGATGCAACAGAACATCGTAGCTCCCATTCCCAAAGGTTATAAACTATCCACCAAAGCATCCAATTGGCTCCAGGCTCTCCGCCAACAGGTAGGGGGACAGCAACTCACTGTCTTACAAGATATTGTTGCCAATATGGGGTATGCTCCAGCGGGTGGAACTCCAAACGTCAAAGAACCTCTGATTCCCCCCAAAAAGGTGGCCCCTCGAACTAAAGTCCGCATTAAAGGCATCAAAAATGCGACGGTCCTGAGCTATATGGAAAATATGAATGCCTTTGATTTCCAGGCAACAGTAGCGTTATTTGTGGAAGAAGGAGCCCTGAATCCACCTTTCCAGAAACCCATCGTGGGTCAGGAAAATATTCTCGCGTATATGCGTGAAGAGTGTTATGGGCTGAAACTAAAACCGAAGCGAGGCGTTTCTGAACCATTGGAAGGGGGGGGCACCCAAATTAAAGTGTTCGGAGATGTACAAACTCCCTGGTTTGGTGACGGTGTTAGCATCAACTTAGCATGGCGATTCCTGCTCAATCCTGACGGGAAGATTGTCTTTTTGGGGATTGATATCCTGGCATCTCCCCAAGAACTTCTGGATTTGCAGCGAGTTCAGTAGAACGTTGATACGAGTCCCCGATTAAGTTTGTTTTTGCGTATTGCTTGCTAAACTAGCGAGCTTGGAGATTTATATGCGGGTTGCACAGGTTACACCTTTGTGGGAACAGGCCCCTCCTATGGCTTATGGAGGGACCGAACTTATTGTCAGTCTGCTGACAGAAGAACTGGTGCGTCGTGGCCATCAGGTAACGCTGTTTGCTTCCGGTGACTCAAAGACAACAGCGTTACTAGAACCGGGCTGTGAGCGGGCACTACGCTCCCTGGGGATGTTGCCGCCAGAATATGGCTACTATGAACAAATGCAGTTAGGTAAAGTCTTTGAGCAGGTGGGGGAATTTGACATTATTCACTCCCATATGGACGCCGCTGCGTTGCCCTATACCCATCTGGATCAAACTCCAGTTGTTCATACCCTGCACAAGACATTTACCCCCTCGACTGAAAAAGTATTTAGCCAATATCGGTGGCAGAACTTAGTCAGTGTGTCTAACTCTCAGCAACGGCCTGAGTTGGGGCTAAATTATGTGACCACGGTCCATAACGCGATCGCACTTGACCAGTTTGATTTTTACCCCCGGCCCAACACCCCGACCTATCTGGCCTTTCTGGGGCGCATGTCAATGGAAAAAGGCCCCCATCTAGCGATTGAAATTGCCAAGCGTAGCGGTTATCCCCTCAAAATGGCGGGAAAAGTTGACTTTGAAAACAAAGACTTTTTCGAGCACTATGTAGCCCCCCACATTGATGGTCAGCAAATTGAGTTTTTGGGTGAGGTCAGCCATGGCCTCAAGAAAGAATTAATGGGTAAGGCCATGGCCACGTTATTCCCCATCACCTGGCCTGAGCCGTTTGGGTTAGTAATGACCGAGTCCATGGCCAGTGGCACCCCGATTATTGCCATGGCGATGGGCTCAGCCCCCGAGGTGATTGCTGACGGCAAAACCGGGTTTCTCTGCCACAGTATTGAGGATTGCGTTGAGGCGGTAGCACAGGTGCATCGGCTCAGTCGCCATGCCTGCCGCAGGCATGTGGCGGTAAATTTTAGTGTTGAGCGCATGGTGGACGACTATGAAGCAGTCTACCGTAAGCTGATTAGCGATCGCGTTGACCATAATGAACCACAATGGATAGCCATGCCTATCTCTAAATAAAAGGTAATCAATGGAGCCCCACGACCATGGCAGATGCTGCCAACCCAGGTGAGCCCTCAGTCGAAACCGTTTTAGAAATCGTAGAATTGGATGGCCGCACC
>CALHGI010000581.1 GCA_938029995.1 uncultured cyanobacterium
GGGACATGGAAGGAACGAAGGGAGAGGGGCAAAGGAAATAGTGGGCCAAGGCAGAACGGGCCAACCCAAAAGAGTCATAAATAGGCAAGAAAACAGCCGTTGCTGATTTAGGGGATGAACCGATCTGGAAATGACGCGATACATCCGAATTTCGCAGATCAAATCATACCGAGGATCAGCAGCGCCAGAAAACACTATTGGCGGGTTTCCAGCATCAAAGATGTCCCCATCCAGTTGCCATCAGTCCCATAATCTCGCACAAGGCGTTGACGCTGGCGAGACGACAAATACCAACAAAGTTCAAGGCGGGCACCGGACTGCCGTGGCACCTGGGAATAAACGGTGCAGCTAGCATCACCAGGCAATAGCCAAAACTGTAATGGACTATCAACCGCCTGCCAACGATGGGGATCAACCGGAGTAAATCGTTGGGTCCCAGAATCTGTTTGTCCAGGCTCTTGCCCCCAGGACACCCTAAGTTCATCCCCCATGCGCTGAGCTTGCCAAACACTAGGGCCCACCCGAGGCCTATCCATGGTTGCCGACAAATAAAGGCTGTTCCCCTGCCAAGTACCCAGCACCCGATCCAGGGCCAAGCGGGGTTCATTGGGGCCCCCATGCAACACCTGGGTCCCTGCATTAGACGGGCGATGTTCAGGAATTAGGGTGACATAGTCAAGGGTATGTTCCCCCGTAGCCGTGCCGTTATAGAGCTGCACTAAACGCAAACGACGATTATCCGCCAAGAGAGAGAACTCAGAACCAAAACTACTCCATGGCCGCCGCACCATCGCCCCCTGGGAAAACGCCCCCGTAGGAAAGAAACAAATATAAGGGGCAGCACCGGGATAACCCAGATCTCGCTCCATAGTCTGGGTGGGTTGGCCCTGGGGCGTGCGTTTTAACACCAGGGTCATGTGTTGATCGGGGCAATCTTCCTCCAGGGTCAGTACGCTAGGGGTCTCACCCACCCAAACAGCCGAAGGTGAAAACTGAATAAATGAGCCCCGCCACTCCCCAATATTTTTACGGATATAGGTCCACTGTTCCGTGGTCCATAGGTGATCAATGTCGATATCAGCAAACTCTGTCATTAAGGAGCCGTTAAGTAACTACTTCAGGTTTAAGCCTGAAAGGTTTGTTAAGCCATGATTTAAATGAATAGGGCCATAACCTTAATTTTTAACAAGCCCTAAGGCTGTCATCAGTTAGCAGCAGAATGAACAGCGGCACCATTAGCCACCACACCCGCCGGACGTAGCATCAGGTACAGGGCCGGTCCTAGTAACGGCAACAGGAACGCCGCACCCCAAAAGGGAGAAGCCTGACGTCTGGCCATGTCATCCCACAACAGGCAGGGGGCAAGCAGGGTAAGTAGACAAAAGTCTAAGCTCATCACATGGATAAACCGACTGGCGGAAAACTGCTGCAGAAAGTCTTGCCAAGCGCCAGGAACAGGGCCATGGGTAAAACCATAGGCAACAAGCAAGAGGGTGGGAATAGCCACCCCTACCCCCAGCCATCGGTGGTGCATCACCCTCAGCAAAACACCCTCAGCCGCGCCATGGGGCAACATAGCCGTGGATTTTCTCAACGCTAAATAGGGTAGTAGGGCAAAGGCCCCCAACCCAAAAGAACCCACCACAAACGGCCAGGCAGGCACCGCCTGATCTCGCCCATCGCTCAACGCCAAACTGGCATAGACCACCGGCCACAGCCCCATGAGATTAAACAAAACCACCACCCAAGGGTTGAGTTCTGACCATTGTCCCGTGGACAACAGACGAATCACCTCGAGGGTATCTGGAGTACTGGGGGGAGCCAGCAGCACCCCATAGGTTACAAAACCTAACCACAGAGAACCGAGGGCAAATGACCGCCATCGTCTTACAGGAAAAGGGGTTATGGCGACCTCCTTGGGCATGTTCATATAAGTGAGATGTGTTGAAGTTTCAGATTTTCTTAAGTTTTAAGTTGCTATATCAACCAACGTCAACCGTCCCACCTATTGTACGGGGTGCCGTCTACCCTAATAAATAGTGATTGTCGTTAGCTTAATACGTCTAGAAATATCCCTTCGCCAACGGCGGCCATGACAATTATTAATCACCCTAAGGTCCTAACCTGCGATGAGAGTTCACGACTTCCTGAAACTATACGAATCAGGCCACCGAAATTTTAAGGGCGTCAACCTGAGTGGAGCTGATCTGTCGAGCTGTATTTTGGTTAATGTCGACCTGTCCGACGCCAATCTGAGCGGCACCAACTTTAGTCGTGCCTTTCTCACCAAAGGAACGTTTGTCAACGCTCAACTCCAGCGGGCCAACTTGCAGTTTACCAAGCTCAGTGAAACCAATTTTAACCACGCCAATCTCACCAAAATCCAGGGCCGTGGAGCATTTTGGATCAAGTCCGAACTCTCCCATGCTCGGTTTAGCGGTGCCCAACTAGCCCACGTAAACTTTCGCCAAAGCGATTTGCACGTCGCTAATTTTTGTGGTGCTAACCTGGCCGGAGTAAACCTACGAGAAACCCAGATCAATGGGGCCAATTTTGCCTGGGCCAACTTGAGTGGGGCAATCCTATATGGAGCCAATATCGCCACGGCTCAGTTTAGTGGGGTAAATTTAGAGCGTTCTCGGTTAAATGGCCTCAACTTTAGCAACTGCGATCTCAACGGGGTCAATTTTTCCCATGCCCACATGAAGGGGACAAACCTGCAGCAGGCCAACCTAACGGCCGCAAACTTTGCCTATGCGCAGCTGCAAAACGCTGATTTGCGGCAGACCCAATTAATCGGGGCAAACCTACAACATACCCAGCTACAACGGGCCAACCTGACGGATGCCAACCTCAGCCGGGCCAACTTTGATCAGGCGGACTTCACCGATGCCTTGCTGACCAACACCACTTTGCTAGATCCGACCGTCAGCTCCCCCAGGACCACCCTGGGAGAATTTACCCTACGGAAACAAATGGCCATCTCCCACATGCAATCCCAGGCATCGGCAGCCATATCCATGCCCTTTATGAGCCAATTTTCCCCAGCCACAGTTAGGTAGACCAACCACCATCCCGTCACCGCCCCCTAAACATACATTTGCCTAGGTGGCGGCGGCCCAGCCGACCGACTTACGGATTTATGACATCGACGGCACCAACTTTTCAACTCGGGCTGATTCTGGTGACGACTGGTTCTGAAGCCGAAGCCCGCACCATTGCCAAAAGTTTAGTTGAGACCCAACTGGCAGCCTGCGTTGCCCTCAAACCCATCGAGTCTATTTATCGATGGCAGGGGACAATTCACCAGGATGCGGAATACCAGCTGGTGATCAAGACAGACCTGTGCCTATTTGATCAAATTGCCGCCCACATCACCCAACAGCACAGTTATGAGTTGCCTGAGATTGTGGCTGTCCCCCTAGTGGCAACAGAGGCCTATGGGCAATGGGTGAGGGAACAATTGAATAACATCTAGAATAACTTTGCCGTATGGTTGGCCACATCATACTGATACCGGGTTTTGTGATCGGTGACGCCATAGAGATTAAAGGAAATTGTCGGCTCATCTCCCATGGGTTCCACTTGGTGAATGGCCCCGGGGGTAAACCCAATAATATCGCCAGGAACGAGAAGTTTCTCGCCGACCTCCTCTAGATGGTGGGGCTGATCTGTCGTCGGAGAACGCTGCCAAAGACGATTTTTTTCCTCGCCTCCAATCAGGGCAACAATTCCCCAAGTAGCATGGTTATGAATGGTTGAAACCTGACCAGGGGACCAAGCCACCATTTGAACCGTCAGGGGAAACTGATGCTCTCGGTATAAGAATTTTACAGACCATCCGGTTTGGGGTGACGGAGGATCGTATTCCATCTGTAACCAGTAGGAACTGGTCAACAACTGACGCACCAGGGGGGTAATTTTTTGGATGCGAAGACTATCGTCCCTCTCATCCGCCAAAATATCTTCTAGATCTGTCAAAAATCGATATAGCCGATAAACCCGTTCAGACTCCTGTACATCGTCATTACCAAAGGCGGTGCACTGCCCC
>CALHGI010000582.1 GCA_938029995.1 uncultured cyanobacterium
GGGGGTTCGGGGCCGCATGGGCCCACGGACATCAGCGTCTTCCGCCGTCCCCGGACGCCAACCGGTAGGGGAGGAAACCGCAATGGGAGCATTCGATGGAACCGGCTGCTGCCCATGGCGACGACGACGGCTGCCAGGGCGATGGCGTCGGGGTCGCAGGGGCTGCCGCGTCATGGCCACAATATCGGCTTCATGGGCCTCCCGCGCCACGCGAATCAAAAGGCCAGCAATGACTAGACTAGACATCATCGAGCTACCGCCGTAGCTCATCATGGGGAAGGGCAGCCCCGTGGTGGGCAAAGACCCGGTGGCAACCCCAATGTTAATTAGCGACTGGCCCACCAGCAGCACCATGCAACCAATGGCAATTAACCGGTTAACCGATGACTTGGCCTTCAGCGCCACCAGTAGGGCAACGGTGCTAAACACCGCCAAAAACAGCAGCAGCATAATCGCCCCCACAAACCCAAACTCCTCGGCATAGACCGAAAAGATAAAGTCGGTGTATTGGATCGGTAAATAGCCCAGCTTTTGCTGTCCCATGCCAAACCCAGTGCCCCATAGGCCCCCTGAGCCAATGGCATATAGGCTCTGAACCAGCTGGTAGCCGTTATCACTCGCCTGGGACCAAGGATCTAAAAATGAAATTATTCGCTCTCGCTGGTAGGTCTTAATGCTGACGCTCACCACCGCCGCCAAAAACCCGACCCCAGCCGTCATCATCAGATGGCGATAGGGCCGACCAGAAGCCACGGCAACCAGCCACAGGGTGATGCCACAGACAGCGGTGGTACTCAAATTGGGCTGCACTAAAATCGCCACCAAACAGAGGGTAAACACCACCAACCATAGACAGCGGGTGCCCAGTCGAAAGCGATGCCAATGGCCAAAGAGCCTGGCACTTTGCAAAATCAAAAAAGGCTTGAGCAGCTCAGAGGGTTGAATTAAAAAAGGTCCCAGGGGCAGCCAACGGGTCGCACCATTGACCGTCACTCCAAGGCCTGGAATGTGGGTCGCTGCGATCAGTCCCAAACACACAAACAGACCCGGTCCCGAAAACTGCATGATCAGCCTGAGGGGATGACGCGCCACCCACCGGGACATCAGGAGACCCACAAGAATCCATATGATTTGAATTTTGAAATAGCGGGCACCGTCACCAACTTCGGCATCAGCCACGGGAAAAGAGGCTGAAAATAGGACCACGAGGCCGATGGCCAGCCAAAGCATGGTCAGCCATCTCAGCAGCCTGGCCTCCAGTGCCCAATCTTGCACCGAGAAAAAGTTGACGACACCTGCAAAACGATTCAGATTCAATGGACGATCTTGAGGTAGGAGTGTCTAAGACATAAAGAAAACCATCGACCTTGTCAAGGGGAAAGCTTGGAAAGGTCGATGGTTTTAACAAGGAAAGTGAAATTATTCTTGGTTAGGGGCGTTCCATGGAGCCCCTAACCAAGAGCACCTATCGACCAATCGCCGGGGCCTTAGTGGTGGGAATGGTCCCAATGGGCAGCGGCGGCTGGCTATCTGCGATCGCAAACATCTCTGTGCGGATGCGATCGCTAATCTGAATCGTCTTGGCGTCATACACCTGGGTAATCAGCTTGGGATATAGACCAAAGCCAATGATGGGCACCAGTAGACAAGCCACGATAAAGACTTCTCGAGGCTCCGCATCAATCAGGGCCTCATGCTCGGTCAGCTCCTTATTCTCAGGACCAAAGAAGATTTCCCGCAACATTGACAGCAGATAGATCGGAGTCAAAATCACCCCCACCGCCATCAGCAGGATCATCACCAGCTTGAAGTTAAAGCTGTAGGCATCGCTATTGGCAAAGCCCACAAACACCATCAGCTCGGCCACAAAGCCACTCATGCCAGGCAGGGCCAATGAGGCCATGGAGCAAGCCGTGAACATGGCAAAAATCTTCGGCATCTTGGTACCGACACCGCCCATTTCCGGCAGAATCAGGGTATGGGTACGGTCATAGGTGGCCCCCACCAAGAAGAACAAACTGGCCCCAATTAAACCGTGGGACACCATTTGCAGCACCGCACCACTCATACCCAGCTCAGTGAACGACGCAATACCAATAATCACAAACCCCATGTGGGAGATGGATGAATAGGCGATTTTGCGCTTGAGGTTGCGTTGGGCAAAGGAGGTCAGGGCGGCATAAATAATGTTGATCACCCCGAAGATAATTAGCCCTGGGGCCACAATGGCGTGGGCATCGGGCAACATCTCCACATTCATTCGAATCAGAGCGTAACCACCCATTTTCAGCAAAATACCCGCCAGCAACATGTGGACTGGGGCCGTCGCCTCCCCGTGGGCATCGGGCAACCAGGTGTGCAACGGGAAGATGGGCAGTTTAACCGCGTAGGCCACCAAGAACGCCGTATATAACCACAGCTGCAGCCTCACCGGAAATTCCTTCGCCATCAACGCCTGCATATCAAAGGTGATGGTGTCGCCGTAGAAGGCCATGGCCAGGGCCGCCACCAAAATAAACAGGGAACCACCCGCCGTATAGAGGATAAACTTGGTCGCCGCATACAGTCGGCGCTTTCCTCCCCAAATGGACAGCAGCAGATACACCGGAATCAGCTCCAGCTCCCACACAAGGAAGAACAGCAGCATATCCTGCACGGCAAATACCGCAATCTGAGCGCCGTACATCGACAACAGCAGAAAGTAGAAAAGCTTTGGCTTTAAGGTTACCGGCCAAGCCGCCAAGGTCGCCAGGGTGGTGATAAATCCGGTGAGCAACACCAACGGCATGGAAAGGCCATCCACCCCCACGGACCAATTGAGGTCCAGGGCGGGTACCCAGCTGTAGCTTTCCACCAGCTGCATCCCCGAGCTAGCTGGATCGTAGTAATTAACAAACGCAATGACGATGAGGGCAAAATCAATCAGCCCAACAATGAGGGAATACCACCGTACGGTTTTGCCATCCTGATCAGGAATAAACGGCAAAAGCAACGCCGCTACGATCGGCAGCAAAATGATGGTGGTCAACCAAGGAAATGTTGCAAAGTCCATAGATATAAGGCCAGGGTTCTATAGCATTAGCTCCATCGCGCAGGGCATGGATGCCCTCAATGAACGGCTACTGAGTAACGGCGATGGGCTATACGGGCTCGGCTGTCGCACAGCTGCTGCATTCTTAATCAGCAGCCATCAGGCCTTATTAACCAATGTAAGAATAAAAATATTGATCCCCAGATCATCTGCGGGATTTCTTAAAGGTGTGGAATTAGAACGTTACAAGTGGTTAATATTGCGAGCTGTCCCGCAAAGGGACCAGGTCTGCATCGGTTGTGGTTAATCTTGTGTGGTTAATCTTGCGGACTGTCCCGCAAAGGGGCTAGGTCTTCGTCGGTTAGGGATTGCCGTTGGAGCTCGGGGCTGTGGGCGATCGCCTTTGCCAGCCAGCGTTCGCCCGTGGCAATGTCCCCCAGCTGGGCATAGCAGCAGGCTTTGTTGTAGGCCGCAGAGGCATCTTGGGGATTGAGCGCCAAGCGCTGATCGAGCACAGCTAGACAATCTTGATAGCGTTCTAACTTGAAGTAGGCGACGCTTTGTAGTGCTAAGGCCGCGGCCTGAGATGCCTGATCGCAGGGATACTTCAGGGCTGTTTCTAGATGGGAGATGGCCGCCGCATATTGATTTTGTTGGCATAGAACATGGGCGATGGCTATCAGGGTTGGGACATCCTGGGGATGCTGGGTTAGGTGGCATTCCAACTGGTGCAGTTTGGCGCGCAGATCCCCAGGCGATAGCTGGGGGTTGGGACCCTGGCGTTTTTGCCACTGTTTGAAAATCACCAGGCCGAGGATCAGCCCCACCAGCAGGGTCATTGCCCCCTGGCGAAAGAGTACGAAGCCAATGGTGGCCGCATTGGCGGGCACGCCTAGCCAGGTGACGACGGTATCAATTAGGCCCCAAAATCCTTGGTTGAAACTGGGCACCATCCAAAAGGCCGCAAACAAGCCAAGGAGGGTGTACTGGGCATACTTCTGGGCTGTTTTTTGGAGGGTGCTGGGCAACCAAGGCTCAATGATGCCGTAGCCATCTAGCCCAGGTAGGGGGATCAGGTTTAGAAAGACGCCAGCAACCTTGAGGGTCAGCAGCAAGGTTAACCCTTGGATCAGCCAGTCTTGACGGGTGACAACGGCACTGTCGATGCCCTGCGCCAAACCAAATAGGGTGGCATTGGTGGCGGCATAATCTGGCTGGATCAGGTTCAGGTAGAGTGCGATCGCAACCGCCACCAGCCCGGTCATGAAGGGGCCTGCCGCCGACATGGCACTGCGCCATAGGGGACTACGCAAACGCCCCACATTGATATAAACGGCGGCCCCTGGCAGCGGAATGCCCCCGAGCAGCAAAAAAATCAGCGGCATCCACAGACTGTAGGTGGGATGGGTATATTTCAAAGGATTGAGGGTGAGATAGCCCTTGTCCTTGACCGAAGTATCACCGCCCCAATAGGCCACAACGGCATGGCCAAACTCATGGAGACAAACCGAAAAAACAAAGCTGCCAAAGACCCAAACGGTCCAGACTAAAACATTCAGGCTGGGGATTTCCATACCAGTTGGATATTTCCTACGATCGGCCCAAACTCAATAGTGGCTAGGCGGGCTTTTGGGCGATGACAACGCGATGGCGAGCGGTGTTAATGATCTGGGTAGGCTGGTCGAACCCGGCATCTATCAGGGCCTGGTGCAGGTCCAGGGAAAAATATTGATCGAGGTAGGGCTCAGTGCTCTTGAGCAGGGTCAGCACATAGGCCGGGAGTTTTTTATAGACCTCCGACTGGGGGTTCATTTCCATGATGGCCATATGGCCACCGGGCCGCAGCATACGATGGGCTTCGCGCATCACCTCCAAGGTAGCCGAGGTGGGCAGTTCATGGAGCAATAAGGACGCCGAAACCAAGTCCACCGACGCATCGGCCAGCCCCGTCCGCTCCGCCGGGGCATGGAGCCAAGTGGGGGTAGCGTCCCCAGGCCCAGTCTCCCTGGCCCCAGACTGATAGCGAGCCACCGTCAAAAAATAATCCGACAGTTCCACCCCGGTGATGGCCGCATGGGGATAGGTTGACTGCAGGGCAAAGGTACTCAATCCGGTACTACAGCCGAGGTCCACAATGGTTTCTGGGGCTGAGGGCAGCTGCTGGAGCAACACATCCATGTAGCTTTGACGCAGGCGCACATCCCCCCGGGCATCGCCTTCGGGCCAGAGGCGGGCATGGACGGCTTTGGCGGCAACGGTGGCCTCTAGGGCCGGTTCCCACCCCAGGTTGCCTTCGTCGTAGGCGTGGAAACTGGTGAGGTAATAGTCGGGGTAGGTGAGGGTGCGATCGCAAATCCCCGCCCGTTCCGTCTCCCAAATAGCATTAAAGGCATCGTCGCTGCCCCGCGACCTCAGCTGCGCCACCTCATCGAGCCAATATACCCCAATGGACTCAGCCCGTTTAATCATCATGTTCCGGGCCCGGTCACGGGCAAAGTTAGCCAAGGGTTTGATGGCCAGGGCACCATTAATCAAACGGGTAATCGAGCGGCTGGCAATGGCATTCATGCAAGGGCGTTTTATAACAGGATTGTAATTAGCTTAATTATCGCAAACCAAAACAGCGCATTCTTTGAGAAAACGTTAATCTAGATAGCCAAAATCACCCCACCCTCACCCCAAACTATCTATGTCCGTCGCCGCCTATTTCAACGCCGATGAAAACGGCCATAAGTCCTTTGAGCTGCCCGGTGCATCCCC
>CALHGI010000583.1 GCA_938029995.1 uncultured cyanobacterium
GGTGGATGATGGGGCCGGGGAGGCCCCTGAACCATCCCCGGCCCCATCATCCACCTACAGCCGCCTACCTGATTTGTCGGCTAAAACCATCCAGACAATCCTGCGAAAACCCGATACTCAAAACTGGGGTTACGATGTTCCCATTCTCGGCTCAGGGGCCACTAATCCATCGTTACTAGGCAGCTTGCGCCCCGACGAGGTGATTGATTTTATTGCCACGCTGCACAATTTTTCTGAAGGCCCCATCCAGCTAATTTACGACCTGGTGTATGGCCACGCGGATAATCAGGCCCTAGAAGTGATGACCCATCAGTTCTTTAAAGGGCCGAATATGTATGGTCAAGACCTGAACCATCAGCTGCCCCAAGTGCGGGCCATCTTACTAGAGATGCAGCGACGCAAGATCAATACGGGAGCCGATGGGATTCGCGTCGATGGCGGTCAAGACTTTCGGTTCTTTAACCCCCTGACGGACCGAGTGGAGCAGGATGATGCCTATCTATTGGCCATGAGCGATGTGGTCCAGGACATCAATGGCTATCGACGGCTGATGTTCACTGTTTTTGAGGATGGTCGCCCCTGGCCCCAGGAAGGGTGGGAAGAGATTTCTCGCTACCGGGAGTTAATTGAACAAAAGCCGGAATCATTTCAGTGGGGACCGCTAATTTTTGCCCACAACACGCCATCACTCCAAGGATTTTGGGATCGTAAATGGCGGCGAGTGGGGGAAGTGATCTATCAAGGTAATCGTTGGATTACGGGCTGTGGCAACCACGACACGGTGCGCCGTGGCACCCAGGTTGAAACCAGCAAGCCCATTAACTGGAATCTGGGTAAAACCCTACCCGATGTGCTGCACAAGGCCTATAACAACCCGGCCACTCAGCTGTGGGTCTGTGGCTTTAGCCCCGGCCTACCCATGGACTTTATCAATGCCAATGTGGGGGCTCCCTGGGGCTTTTTCAGAAATACGGATGACCAGTATGGCGTCAAAGTCGTGTCCGAGGAAATTAGCTTTTTGGACTGGCAGATTGAACCCGATATGTATGACCTGGCGGAGGTCTTTCCCCAGCTGAAGCAGATGGGGTTTCGTAACTTTCAGCTGTTGCGGGACTTTTCGAAAACGCTGCAGGAAGCCATGGTGTCAACGGACTATAACTTGCAAGAGGTGGCCGTCATCTGTAGCCGGTGCCTGGGGGCTAACATCGATAGCTGTGAATTACCGGCCCTAAGCGAACTCAATGAGTCTTCGCTGGCAGGTTTTTTGAACAATTTGGATGTGCCCAAACTGAAAAAGTTTGCCATGGCCTTTATGGAGGATAGCCATAACCTATGTAATGTGTCCCGCTCCTACGATCGGATCGATCAGGGTATGGCCACATTCCATCTGGCCCTGAGGCAGTATCGTCGTCGCCATCCGTGGCTACAGGACAATTTGACCGGCCACGATCGGTTTAATCGCATTAGCGATGACCAGCGCACCGTCTTTTATGGTGTGCGCAGCAACCCTGAGAAACCGGACGATTCGAAGATTTTGATGGTGGCCCACATGGGGGGAGAACCCCTAGAGATTGAGCTGGAGCATTGGCTAGGGATGGATATGGATGAATGGGAGATTGCGATCGCAACCCCCGACATCACCCCCGACAACGACCTCCAGAATTTGAGCCACTTTACCCTCAGGGATAGCCAAGGGGTTCTCTTTGAGCAGAAAAAATAATCTTTTTACACCCAGAGAACCATCCACAAATAATCCAGCACCATTCTCAGCAATTACCCAGCACAGAGAACAGGCTGCCACGCCAGTTTTTCCCTGAAAAAAATTAATAAAAATCCGTCCAATTATTTGCCCCAGAAGGATTTTGCAGATCATAGAACATTAATTTTTCGTCTACATATAACTTTTCAAAGTGCTAAGATTATAAAATCAATCTTAAGAAAAGACAGCGCTAAACATCGTTCATGTTCAGAACTGGGACTTTTCTGTAGGCAAACCTACAGGTTTCAACTTGGACATGATTTATCTCTTGTAGACCTGTGCAGTGTCTGGGGAATTTTGTCATATGGAAAGAAAGCTCAAAGAACTCGTTGGCCAAGGCAGCGTGTGGCTGTATGTAAAAAGCAGCAGTGGCTGGTTTAAAAATGTGGAAATCTTGGAGGTGACCAACACCACCATTACATTCCGTTACGAATCTGAGTCCGACGTAGAACGTAAGTTGTGGGAAAAAACCACCCGCATCGATAACATCGCCGAAGTCGAAGTGCGCCTACTCACCGTGCCCAAAGTGGACAAAAAGCTAGATGCCATCCGTGGTCAGCTATCTCGATTACTAGAACAGGATGATTAGGACGGTAAGTTGTCAATCAGGGAACCACCCCGATTGACCCTCCTTCACCCTACCAAAATTCACCCATTGGACCGTTCTAGCCGTTAGATAAGCGTTAGCTTAAAGCCGCTAATGCGTTGCTGAACCCAACTAAGCGTTAGTTTAAAAAAATTAAGCCGTTGCTGAACCGAACTATGATTTCATCTGAAAAGTGCTGCAGTACAGCGCTCCTGGCAGGTTGTTTCATCCCCTAAGTCAGTAACGACAAATCAATACTCAAAACCAAAGAGGAGTGCGGCCACGCACCCTCTTTTTCATTGCATGGACGATTCCCCACTCCTAGGGTTCTGCCAAGACTGAGGATGAGGCGAGTAAAGCATTAAACACGATGAAGAGTCACCCTGTACCCTTTACTCTCCATCAGGACCCATCCCAATTTTTAGCCTTGACGCTGCCCTAAGGGACGGCATTTAGATAACATCCAACTTTAGCCGGACTAACTCCGAGGGAGACGCTGTGCGAACGACTCCGCTCAGCCCTCTATTTTCGCTTTGAGGACTATGGATCTTGTTAATTTCTCTGCCCTCAGCCCTTTTCTGCCACCAGCACAGGCCCCCATCACCAATGCCACCATTTCCTAACCTTTATTAATTTCCCCTAA
>CALHGI010000584.1 GCA_938029995.1 uncultured cyanobacterium
GTCCTCAACAACCCAAACAACCCAAGCAATCCACCATGACGATTGCTGATTTCTTTACCTATTTTGATTGTACCGACTACAAAGATGTGACCTGGTCTGTTCACGGGCAGTCCGATCCTACACCTAGGGGATTACTCACCCGTGCCAATCGCAAAAAGGCCTTGGGATGGTGGGATTACCTTTTGCTAATGGTAGACGGCCTGCTGGGAAAACGTGATGTCCATGGGGGATATTTCCAGGGTAAGTTTACGCAAGAAATGATCTATCGCATTGCTTTTTTAGGATTCACGGGGTATCTCAAAACCTTAGATGACGATCCTGCCATGGCCTTTGATGCCCATGTGGCATTGAGTAAATTACACCTACAGTGCCGAGATTTGGGTATTCAGAGTTTTCTCTCGCCGATGCGTTACCGGGTGGATATTCAAGGCCATAATATTGCTGACAATAAGCAAGAGTTCCTGGACGCCATTGATCAAGAGTCGGTTGGCATGTTGCAATCGGACAACATGATGTCGACGTTAAAGAATGAAGGATTTGACGTCATTAAATAGTGGTTACGGCAGGACTCTTCCTCTGCCCATAGGGGAGCTGGGCCGTCCCATGACAGGGCGTTCCTGGTCCTGTGAGCTTATTGTCTGTGAAAGACACGGCTGATAATTAATAAAGGGGTCCATTCCTGAAGAATGGACCCCTTTAGAGTTATTGGATGAGCTGAACGCAGGCGTTAACCGCCGACACGAATTAGTTCTACGTCAAAAATAAGGGTGGAGTTGGGGGGAATGACTCCGCCTGCACCCCGGGGACCGTAGCCCAGGTCGGGGGGAATCACCAGCTTACGGCGACCGCCCACACGCATGGTGGAAACGCCTTCATCCCAGCCCTTAATCACCTGGCCGACGCCGATGGTAAAGGAAAAGGGACGGTTGCGATCGCGGCTACTATCAAACTTTTCACCATTTTCCAAGGTGCCTGTGTAATGGACAGTAACTGTCTGGCCTTGGGTGGGAACAGCTCCAGTACCAACCTCTAGGTCTTCATAGGCGAGGCCAGTGTCCGTGGTGGTCATGTTTTCGTCCATGTCAGTCGTCGGTGCCTCGTCAGTAGTGTCCTCGGGTAGCAGGTCAGATGCTGTCTGAGCCACTAGCGTAGATTGAACAGTTGTGGCCGTATTCATCACATCTGTGGTCAAATTGCTTGCGACAGCTTCACTGCCCCTAAGCTGAGTGGCCAGGGCCACGACACAGCAAATGGTGAAAACCCCCAGACTAATAAAAACTTCTTTCACAATTCTATCTCCCAGTGCAATAGCGTAAGCGCTGATGTATGAGCGCGAAACCTGCATCCAAATTGTACGTTACGATTCGTAAGACTCAGCTTTATATCCGTCAAATGTACGGTCAATCTAGTTAATAAATATACCGTTACTGATGGCTATTTCCATGGTGCCGGTTCAATTAAGCCATGCAGATGCGCTTGCAAGACCTGAAACTGGAACCTCTAAACTACCTAGTGGTCTGTCAAGAATAAGACTTAGGAGGAGGCGAGTGAAGCGTTAAACGATATGAAGAGTCATTCTTTACCCTTGATCAGGACTTATCCCAATTTTTAGCGTTGACGCTGCACTAGTTCCATTTTTTATTTTCTAAATCCCGTAGCTGCCGTTCTAACCGGTCCAAGCGACCCCGTAATTCATCCATTTCCGCTTGTCTGGGGACACCTAAGTCCTGCATGATGTTGCGAATTTGTCGTTGCAGCTGTTCGTCAATGGCCGCTTGATCGATGTTGAACTGCGACATAAAGTCATCAACAAACCCTTTCGCTTGCTCTGGATTGAGCTTGCCATCTTTCACCCAATCTTCGCTCACCTGCCGCAGCTGCTCTGCCACGAGGGAGGTGGTGCCAATGCCCAACATTAAAAGCTGCCGGAATAAATTGGATGAGTCCATAACGTGCTTTAGGTATTGAATTGCGGGACGACTGAACCAAACTTCCGTTAAAACCTTGAGGTTTTTTCTACAAACACTAGGATTTTAGAAGGGAATTTAGTTTATATGAATTTATTCTGGCAAACTATTGACGTAATCGACGGGCGGTTAACCGTATGGGGCAAAGACTTCTGTGGTGGACGGTGGCTATCTGGTTAGTATTCCTTTGGATTGCTAATCCCGTCAGTGCCGAGACAACCCTTAATCCTTCCCAGCCTTCCATGGTGATTGAATGGCTAAAATTTAGAGTCGATCCTGCTCAGCGTGCTCGCTATCTAGAGCTCGATGAAGACATTTGGACAGCGGCCCTCCAGACCTATCCTGGTTTTCTAAACAAAGCCACCTGGTTGGACCCCAACCATGACGATGAAGTTATTTTCGTGATTACTTGGGCTACCCGTGAGCAATGGAAATCGATTCCTGAAGAGGAGTTAGATCAAATCAATCAGCGGTTTGATACCACCTTAGGATTTGACTATGATTTCCTCGAATCTAAGGAATTTAAGCTGTCGAGCCCATAAAAACGACCATGCCGAGCTGTCCTCGATGTCACCAGTCCATATTGGCTACTGCTGTCACCTGTTCTAACTGCAATCTAGAACTGAAGGCCCACGGGCATCCAGGGATTGATCTCCATCGCTCCCAAGGTGATGCCTATCTGTGTGACAGCTGTAGCTACCATCAAGACGATACCTGCACCTTTCCCCAGCGTCCCTTAGCCACCACCTGTACCCTGTACCAAGATGTACAGACTTTGCAGCAGCGACCTCTAAGCGCTGCTGAGATTTATACAATTCCGTGGTGGCGAAAATATTCTGGTTGGTTGGTATTGGCCATCCTGCTGCTGCTCAGCGTTTTGCTGGTGGTGCTATAGGGCGAAGCTCCGCAATTCCCATGGTTCTCTTCCTGTCGGGACAGTCGTAGATTGACTGTCGCGGATGGGATGGACTTAATAGCACTAGGGCAGCAACAAAATTGCTGGGTCGTGCAGATATTGAAAATAAAACGGGCCTGACGGGATTCGAACCCGCAACTTCCGCCGTGACAGGGCGGTGCTCTAACCAATTGAACTACAGGCCCTTGAGGGCGATCTCTATTTTGCTCAGGAATGGAACCTTTGTCAAACAGTTTTTTTGATTTATCTAGAGAATCGCGTTGTGCTTTGACGGAGGTTGTTACTGGAGTCTACCCTGCTTCAGCGTCATTCTCCCATAGGGGGGTAGCAAAGTTGGCTAGCCAACGCTTGACCCAAAATGTCGCTCGGCAGTCGTCTTCGTTATATTTCAGAATATCGTTGAGGTATTGCTCATCTTGGCTTTCTAGCCAGTTGTCATACCAGCAAATGGATTGTGCTCCGTTGGCACTACTGTCGCGCCATTCAAATCCGATCCATCGGGCAATGTGCTTTAGGGCATAGCTTTCGATGGGTAGGGTGACGGCATCAACAATGCGCTTATGGATATCTACAAAACGTCCTAGGAGTTCATCAATATCGATGATGGAGCCATAGCGTTCGGCTAGGCGTCTAACGGTTTGGGCTTCGTAGGGGCAGAAATGATAGATCGGTGAATCTGGATAGTGGGCGACCACATGCTGAAACTGATTCCAGGCAGTGGCTTCACTTTCGGGCTCCCGAGCCACAAGGGGAATAAAGGTTTCGGTCTGGGTTTGGGTTTCGACGACTAATATTCCGTGCAGATAAATCAAGTCTTGATCGGGGGCTGCTTCAATGTCGAAATACAATTCGATGGGGGCGCTGGGGAGTTCTTGGGGAGACAGGGTGAAGTTGCGGTTGGCATCGGTGCGTGCGATCGCAAGTCCAGACATTTTTGCTTGGGCCTGGTGCACCAGCTTTTCCGCGACCTTGAGCTCAAAGCCAGAGGCTTGGGCCAAGGTTGCGGGCTGATTGCGGGCGAGGGTTTCCACCGTGGTCAGACCGAGTTTATCCAAATGGCGATAACGGTTAAGGGTCACCCCAGGCAGTAACGACAAATGGTTTTGCTCTTGGGCGACGTCATAGCAGTGGTTAAGCCACACACACATGTCACAACGACTACGGCTGATGAAGACATCCGGGGTTTGGTCTGATGTCAGAACCGTTTTACAGTTGTCTAGCAGTTCCAGCAACGTGGGCCACTGCTTTTCCATATCGATGATGTAAGGCCGCTCCCGCAGCCGCAAATGGGCCGTTAAGGGAATTACTCCCTGCCAAGCTGCTAGCACATAGGCATGGAACGCCGCCGTCAGCTGATATTCCTGTTTAGGCTTTTTTCCCAGCTTGATATCTAGGGGCACATAGTGCCAGCTCCCCAGCCAAGAGGCACCCGGTTGCTTAATCCATAGATCGGGCTGGCTGATGTAGCCTATGGTGCCGTCATCATTTACCGCGGCTACGGTGCCCCGGCAAATATGCTCCACACCTTGCTGCATCATGGCATAGGTTGCCTGGGCCGAGGCCGCCACATTGTTTCGGTGACGATGCGGCTGACTGATGGGTTGAAATTCTGCCAAGACGGTTTGACGGTGAACCGCACTATCCCCTTTTAATTTGACTAAATAGTCACTGGGGGCCGCTTGAAGCTCAGCATCACCGTAGGTATCGAGATAGGCGCGACGCTGGCAGCGTAGGAATGTAAAGAGCGTACTGTCTTCAATCGTCTGTTGGGGCGAGGACTGCTGGGCCTGCCAGGGGACCGGTGGAGACATCCACTCAAGAGCCGACGCTGGTGTAGAGGGACCAGCATCCTGAGGTGGTAACGTAGGGGCCCTACCAACCACAGCTCAATTGGGCCTGTCGGCAAGATACAACTAAAAGTCTTGAAATCATCAAAGCAGTTGAAGCGTGCCTATGAGCAGACGCTTTTCGCTTGCGACTAATATAACGCAGACATGTGCTTCTGTATTAACACGGACCTGGTTAAATCGCAATATATGGTACGGCCATGGGATTTGTGTGGCTGCCTAGGGAGATAGCAATCCTGCGCTAATGCGTTTTAAACCCCGTGTTACCACGTCCGAGTAGTTAAGTTTGCCGAGAAAAATATCACCCATGATTTGTGTGCCTCGCGGATGCTTGACCCCCACCCGATATCCCACTTTGGGTGCTAAATAAAACGCTTTGGCCAACCGCGCTGCCCAGCGCATCTGGTGCCCCCACTCCTGAATCATGGTTTGACTGTATTGGGCCAAGGCATGGGCATCACCCGCTAAGGCACTATGGATCGCTTCCGATGCCTTAAGGCCACTCAAAATCGATGGTCGAATTCCTTCGGCGGTAAACGGGTCCACCACACAGGCGGCTTCGCCTGCCAGAACGGCTTGGGTGGTGTGGAGTTTTTGATCACCATCCCACAGAAAAATAGGATGGCCGTGCTTTCTTTCCTGCTCAATGTCTACACCAAACTGTTGGGAGTAGTCTGCTAAGGGTTGTACCAGGTCCCTGGACTTGCGTTTGGCGGAAATAAAGGCACCGCTCCCCAGGGAATAGCCGTCTGCTTTAGGAAAATTCCAAACATAGCCATTTTTTAATAGACCAAATTCAAAGTGGACGATGTGGCCATCGTTGACCGTGAGTCTGGGCTCCGTTTCAATGGCACCGGCCATGACAGTTTTTCGTTGCTGAAATCCTAGCCATTTGGCCATGGGACCTTTAGCGCCATCGGCGGCAATCAAATAGCGACCAACGACGGTCTGTGTGCTCGTGCTGATATGCCAGCAATGGTCTTTTAACTCAACGCCCGTGGCCTTAGTGTTCTCTTGCAACACGGCTCCTTGCTTTTGGGCCTGCTGCACCATGTAATGGTCAAATTCATCGCGACGGACCATCCAAATGGGCTCCGACAGTTCAGCAATCACTTCGTCTTCCAGGTTGTAGGTGTAGCGTACCTGGGTCACTTTCTGGGAAATGACCGGTTCAAAGTCATAGTCAAACCATTCGGCTATTTTGGGGCACACACCACCACCACAGGGTTTATAACGGGGCAGCTTATTTTTTTCTAGGATGAGCACAGAATGGCCTTTTTTGGCTAGATGGTAAGCCGCTGTCGCTCCCGCTGGGCCGCCGCCGACAACAACGCAATCATAGATAGATGTCATAGGTATGGGGTGATGTAGGTTTAGGTTGGGTCAGGCTTATGGTACGTTGTGCAGCCTTTCCCGGCTAGGTTTCTGGAGCGATGGGGGTTAGGACAAGGGGGTTTTACGATCCAGCTGGGTGGCGGCTGCGATCGCACTTTTCTCGCGGGCACGCTGGGCATAGGGTTCCAAGGTGGCTACGTCGCAGCCGGTCAAAATACTGAGATTATCTAAGCTCATACCCCGCATCAGCATTTCGACACACCAGGTTTGCCGTGCCTGAATCGGTTTGGGCGGTTCGGCCCCCACATCCATCTCCATCCCCTGCCACCACTGGTTCCAATGGTTGTGGATATCGTCTAGGGTCATGGGTGCGCCACTGTCATTAACAAAGAGTGCAGCCTCATCATCCCGCCGGTTTTTGAGCCACTTGGTCACCGGATTACTCGTATAGGAACCATATCGCTTACCTAAAATCCATTGGTTGACCGGTACCTGTCGCGGCGGATTGACTACGCGCAAAATATGCTGCGTCTTATCGCACACTTGGTGCGATCGCTCTAAACGAATAATTTCCTCTGGGAGTAGACCCGCCCCAAATAACACTAGCCCTAGGGCATGGTCCTGAGGCCCCATTTGCCGCGCCTGCTTCAGCATGGCATGGACCCAGCTGGTGGGTAAGTCCACCACTAGGGCCATTGTGTCCGCCATGGCGGGTTCACCCTGGGGCGAAGCCTCCGGGGTGGTGAACACCCTCACGACCATATCCAAGAAATCATCTCGGTTGGCCCACAATGATTGGCCACTGGTCGTTTCCAGGACGACATAGCCCACCAAGAGGGCCGCCAGCAAATTCGCCCCCTGTTTTCCAGATAGGGAGCCATAGCCCAATAACTGCTCCAAGAAATGCGCCATGGTTTGGCGGATCTCACTCAGTCGTACATGCAATGTCTGCTGATGTTCTGGGGGATACTGATCCGCCTCTCCAATCAGGGAACGCACAAAATTTGGATGCTGTTCCAATAAACATAAATACTCACTGGCATAGGCCCGCAAAGATTCCGGCACCGACTCTCCATACAAAGGAGTGGTCGTCGGAATAAATGCAGGTGCCTCTTGCAACATGGTTAGTAGCAGCCCGTATTTATTGCCAAAATTTCGAAACAGGGTCGCCTCATTCACCTCGGCCATGTTGGCAATCTGGCGAGTCGTGGTGTGGCTAATTCCTTGAGATAAAAAGAGTTCGACAGCAGCCTGGGTCAGGCGATGACGAGTCGATGTGGGAGACATGGACAGTTTGCAAGTGCTACTTGCAACTTAAGAAAAATATTGCTAATCTAAGTTTAGTGCAAGTGACGCTTGCAAAAAACTTGGAGTTTACTCGTTCGGTAACTGTCAGGTGCGTCGCTCCCATTGCTAACATCAACGACTTCCGCGAGGACTGTATGACTGCCCAGTTAACCCGGCCTGATCTACGGCCTAATTTTAGACCTACACCCACATCAGAAATAGAGCGGCCCCCGATTGATTGGGTAACCCTTGGATTTTTTGCCGTTTTCCATGGTGTAGCGTTACTGGCACCGTGGTTTTTCTCCTGGTCTGCCCTCGGTGTTGCGATTTTGCTGCACTGGCTGTGCGGCGGTGTTGGCATTTGCCTAGGCTTCCATCGGATGCTAAGCCATCGAAGTTTTCAGGCCCCCCGCTGGTTAGAATATCCCATCGCGTTTCTAGGGACCCTAGCCATGCAAGGCGGCCCTATTTTTTGGGTCAGTGGTCACCGCAAGCACCATGCCTTTACGGAAGATGTTCAGGACGATCCCTATTCTGCAAAGCGAGGCTTTTGGTGGAGTCATGTTTTGTGGATTGTCTTCCCCCAGCGCGATAATTTCGATAAGACGCGCTACAGCAAATATGCCCCTGACCTAGTGCGTCAGCCTTTCTACCGCTTTTTGAATAACTATTTCCTATTGTTTCAAGTGCCACTTGCGCTTCTGCTCTACGTCATCGGCGGTTGGTCCTTTGTTATCTACGGTGTTTTTGTCCGGGCGGTCTTCCTGTGGCATGCCACATGGTTAGTGAATTCTGCTACCCACACCTGGGGGTATCGCAACTTTGATGCCAAGGATAATGCTCGTAATCTGTGGTGGGTATCCCTCTTAACCTATGGCGAAGGTTGGCACAACAATCATCACACCTATCCCCGTGCAGCCCAGACTGGCTGGAAGTGGTGGGAAATCGATGTGACTTGGTACACTATCTTGCTCTTTGAGCGTTTGGGCTGGGCTAAAAAAGTGAAGCGAATACCCCATCAAGCTCGATAAATTCTGAAACTGTTATTTTGCATCCAAGGGCTGCCTCCAGTTGGCGGTTCTTGGATGTTTTTTATGGGTCGTATGGAAGGGTTCCAGCCTCAGAGCTGTGCGGTTAATATCGTCATGCTTGGAGAGCCCTTAGGTCGTAGACCCTATGGGTTTCCATGGATGGAATCTGTTGAGACGAACTGTGCAATACCGAAAGACTTTTGGAGATGTCCATGGTATTCAATAACCTGAGCAGATGTAATAAATCACCGAAGTCTATACTTCCTGTCTTTCAGGTTGAATAATGAATAGGGATAACCTGACTTCCTGAGATTCATTATTGGTAGCTTGTGGCTTATTACATCTCCCCTCGTTTTCTCAATCAGCTAGCGGTGCATATCACCAAAAATTTTCTGGCTCTGCCGCAGGTGCGGATGCCGTTAATTTTTGGGGTTCATGGTCGCAAGGGAGAAGGTAAAACCTTTCAGTGCGAGCTGGTGTATGAGCGCATGGGGGTTAACGTTGTCCACATATCCGGTGGTGAGTTAGAAAGCCCAGATGCGGGCGACCCGGCCCGGCTAATCCGGCTACGTTACCGTGAAGCTGCCGAACTGGTAAAAGTGCGTGGTGAAATGGCGGTACTGATGATCAACGACCTGGATGCAGGTGCCGGTCGCTTTGATGGTATGACCCAGTACACAGTCAATACCCAGCTGGTGAATAACACCCTGATGAACATTGCGGATAATCCCACCAATGTCCAACTGCCAGGAAGCTATGACGAAACACCACTGCCTCGCATTCCCATTGTGGTGACTGGAAATGACTTTGCCACCCTTTATGCGCCCCTGGTGCGAGATGGACGGATGCAAAAGTTTTATTGGCAGCCAGACCGGGATGATCGCCTCGGTATTGTGGGGGGAATTTTTGAGCCTGATGGTTTGAGCCCGAGGGATATTGAAGAGCTGGTAACTACATTTGAAAACCAGGCGATCGATTTCTATGGGGCCTTGCGAGCCAAGATTTACGATGAGCAAATCATTGATTTTATTCACCGGGTGGGCGTAGAAAACGTATCCCGTAATGTGGTCAATACCAAAACTCCTCCGAGCTTTAAACAGCCGAATTTTCGCACTGATCACCTGATTGAAGTGGGTAACCGCATGGTGATGGAACAGCGACGGTTACAGGAGATGGGTTTGGTCAAAGAATATAACCAAGCGTTGAAGCCAACTCGAGCGTCTCAATCAACCCAGGCCGTATATCCAACCTGGTCTGCACAACCCACCCAGCCTATGCCCAGTATGGCGGTTTCCCCATCTGAGGGGAGAGGTCCCATGGGCCGCAATGATGATGACTACCGGCCTTACCAACATGCTTTATCGGTGATGCGACCATCGCCAGAAGTTTCTAATCCTGGGTGGGAGTCTGCGACCGCGATGTCATCATCGTCCATAGCTGGTGAAACCTCCTTACCTCATGAGGTGCAACAGCAGGTCACAACTTTGATGGCCCAGGGATATCGGGTGGGTATGGAGTATGTGGATAAACGTCGATTTCGGACGAATTCTTGGCAGAGTTGTTCGATCCTTCAGGGCGGTAGTGAAATCCAAGTGTTGCAAGCTGTGGAACAGTGTTTAACTGCCCACACCCAAGACTATGTGCGCCTGATTGGCATTGACTCCAGCAGCAAGCAACGAATTTTAGAGCGAATTATTCATCGGCCTGCTGGATCGAAAAATTAGCCGTTGCTGATTTAGGGGATGAACCGATCTGGAAATGACGCGATACATCCGAATTTCGCAGATCAAATCATACCGAGGATCAGCAGCGCCAAAAATTAAGTAACCACTGGATTAATCTGTCCATGGTGGGTTCCCCTGCGACTTCTTGGTGCCAATCATAGCCACCGATATTGCCAGCATTCACTTCACTCAAAACCCACTCCCCATTATTGCCCATTAGGAAGTCGTAACCGAGGGTATACACACCACGGCGACTGTAGTGGTCATAGGTATTGGCAATGATTTCCCGCTCTCGCTCAGTCACTGTAGATGCATAGTAAGCTGCACCGGAGGTGACATTATGCACCCAGGTACCGGTTTGAGATTTTCTAAGGATGGCTCCATAGATTTCACCATCGACAACAAAAACTCGTTTGTCTCCTGCATCAATATTTTGGAGAAATTGGACAAACTCATAATCATGATCCGCATCCAGCTCAGATAGGTGTTGTACAACATCTTTTAAGGACGGATAGGAGATCAAACCTTCTTTAACGTTGTCCGTATGGACCCCATGGTTATCCTGCCAAATTTTAAAGACTCCGGCACCGCCATAGCTGATATTCATCTTGGCAACGATGGGATTGAATTGTTGAAAAAAGTCTTCTATTTCTTTGTAGGAAGACGAGAAAATATGGGCCGGTAAATAGGCTTTGCCATACTCTTCTAAGAAGTCTTTACGCCTTGTATGAACAATCTGGGACGGTCGGTTAACAAAGCGAACTTTGGCTTCTAGATGGCTGAGATTTTGGAAGAAGTCTATGGGGACAGGTTCATCAGCTCGACAAAATACGAGGTCTAATTCGGATGATTCAATGACCTGAAGGGGGTGTTTATCGAGCCTCATAAAGTCATTGGTGCTGATCTCACCGGAGATAGGAACGACTTTGAATTGGTTGGAGCAGTCAATACTGTTCACCGGAGCATGGAAAAAATCAATTTCGGGATGGGTGGCACAGGCTTTGTAGAGGCTAATGGTTGTGTCGAAGTGGGGATGGGTTTTGGGATCTGTGATGCACAATAATTTCATTTTGGTAAGTTCATAGCAATCTCAAAAGCACTTGGCTAAAGTACGAATGGTGGTAATGTAAACCCCCAGATTCTTAGGCTTTAATGAGCAATATGAAGGAAAATTTCTCTCTTATTATCCATGGTGGAGCGGGCTCTGTGGAACACCTTAAACGGGAGGGAAATGGACTAGAAATTATGGATAGTGTGTACCGCATTGTGGAGGGGGGACGTCGCATCTTGGCAAC
>CALHGI010000585.1 GCA_938029995.1 uncultured cyanobacterium
GGGCAGTTACAGGGAGTGGACCCTACGGGATGGTTAATCGGGACGACTGTATTCGGATGTGGTTTTTGTTGGCGTTGTTATCTTTTGGGCCAAGACACTGTGGGTAGAGGGATTGCGTTAAAAGCTATCTGAGGTGGGGAATAAAAGCCTTTTCCATATCCAGACATTGCCAATCAACCACTCTTTTCTCAGCCATGGTTTCAGCGCGTTGATAGTCCTCTGGTCTGGGTGGAAACACTCTTTTTGTTTTTATATAAACCATGATGGCTAAGAACTCACGGATAATATGCTTGCGCCATTGGGGAAAGTCTAATCTGACGGGGTGGGGAATAACCTCAAACCCAAAATTGCGATAGAGCAATGTGGTGCGGCCTGTGTGTAAACCATCGGTCACGAGCAAAATTTTAGGTTTTACTGGAGATGTCGTTTGCACCGTCATCTGCCGCTTGGTATAGAACGCATTTTCCCAGGTAGTGGCAGCACAGGCTTCACCGCTGACATGGGCCTCTGAGACCCCCATTTGCTTGGCAAGGTCAACCAAAACCGGCGCATCATTGGCCCCGCTCATAAATATCTGAGGAGCCCGACCTTCTTTCCATAGGTTTACCGCTGCCTGTGCCCGTCGCTCGTTATAATCACTGCCGCGTCCCACCACAACGATGGCATCCACCGGTTGGCCAAGATCGGGGCGAGCCATGAGCAGGCGTAATACCCGGTTGACCCACCAAGGCGACAGACCCGCAATAACTATGAGCACCAGGAGCAATCTAAGCGCTCGCCGCACCGATGGATAGAAAACATGCTGACAGTTTTGGCATTGATGGGGCTGGATGAATTTAGAACGGGCTCCATGGCTATGCACTGAGCGGTTTTTGCACTTGGGGCAACCCATAGACATGGCAGAAATAAGTAACTGACAAAAGTGCCTATCTCAGGGAATAATCACTGGAGATGGGCACCTTTGAATAGATACATATTAAGCGGCCAGATTCAGAGTAGACGACCCTCAGATCACTTCACTTTTATAAATCCCTATGGGTGTCCACCGGACTGGTTTATAAATTCTTGGGGTCCTGTATATCCAGACGCTGTGGCGAGGGCCCGTAATTGTTGCACCCCGGCATAAATTTCACCATTAATTTCCCAGGTTGGGTAGCTTTGCACCCCGGCTGTCCGGCAAACATTGGGCTGGGGATTTACTCCTTCCTCATCACATTCCACGTAGTTCAAGTGCTCAAAGGCTTGCTTGCCAAACAGGGTTTGCTGCGCGTGGCAGTGGGGACACCACCAAGCACCGTATTTTTTGGCACCGATGGCCGTTAGGTGCTTAGCTAGGGCAATTTCTGAGGCACCAGAGCTGGTTTCGACGACTGGGGGAGGGTTACCGGCAGTAAATGAATCTGGATTTTGGGCATAGGCGTATAGGCCGGTGGTGGCTATAAAAGCGACTAGGGCAACGGAGATACCTGGCAGTAATAACTGTCCCAGACTTTCCCAGCGGTTGCCGCTCAGGGTGAGACCCCATAACCCAACGCTCAGGAACGCTGATAGGAAACAAGGCACGCAGGGCTCTTGTAAAACTGCCATCATAATGTAGAGCAGATAACCGCTGAAAATAGTCATGGCGGTGCTGCTGATAAATAATCCCAACCATGTGGGACCTTCAAGAGATTTGTTTTTGGTCGCTATGGGACCAATGGCCATGGCTCCCATTAAGCCGTAGGCCATGGCTCCTAATAACGGCAGTGACAGGCCACCTAACTTGACATAGGCACTGCCTGCTAAAGCACTGTTACCTTTGGCCATACAGCCGATGGCTAACAGCATGCCAGCCGTGGCCACACCGGCAATGAGATAACGGGAATTACGATGGAACCAGGTGGTGGGTTGTTTGCGTTTACGTGGCATGGTTTCAAATATGGAGGTCTACAAGTGTTGGTGTGATGTGCCCGGGCCTGTAGGAGGGTTTCAGGGAACACCCCTACAGGCTGAATTAAATGCCCTCAATCGCATAGGCGAGACTTTGTAACTCTGCCGTGGGTAGCTCTGCCACTAGGGCATAGAGATAGGCGTCATCACGCCAAAGCACGATACTCGTGCCATCGGGCTGCTGAAGGGTTAGGTGGGCTGATTGAAATTGAGGAAATTCATCCTCTTGGGCTAATACCAGCTGGTAGGCGGATACGGTGGTGTCCGTTGGTAGCTGATAGGTGAGCCGCAGCCCTGGGTTGTTGCCCAGGTTGCAGTTACTACCCCCTAGGAGCATTCCCTGCTTAGCGGGTAGCAGGGGTAATGCCGCTACTGTGGTGTGAAATCCTTTTAGCAGCGAGGGAATGTCATCGGTTTGGTGAATGGCAAAATCGACGGGCCCTTGGGGGTTGGCCAGGGACTGTTGATGATCTTGTAGTAGTTGGCTGAGGCCAGACCAGGTTTGGGTGATGCCGGTTTGGTGGTGGGCCGTGGCCAGCCGTGGCTGCGGATTTTGGGCTTGGAGGCGTTGCACCTGATGGTGGAGGTGCAGTGTGGTTAAACCGCACATCAGGGCGATGATGCTGGCTGCGCTACTCAGGACCCAGGGGAGTTGGGGGCGAAAACGCCTAGGTTTGGGGGCAATGGGCGGTGAGGCGGTGGAGAAGGTGGTTTGGGCGGCGGCTAGGATTTGCGATCGCAGCCCACCATCTGGCAGCTCCTCCTCCAATCCATAGGGCATCATGGCCAAGGCCTCTTGCAAGGACGCTACCTCCGCCTGTAGTTCCGGCAACTCCCCCAACAACGCCTGAAACTCTTCAGCCTCTGCCGAATCCAAATCCCCCAGCACATAGCCCGCAGCGAGTTCTTGTATCTCTTCAGGAGAAAGGGGTGTAGCCATTATGAATCCTCCCTGAGTACATCCAACTGTTTGCGGAGTTGCAATAACCCCCGCCGCGCCCAACTTTTCACCGTGCCCAACGGCACCCCCAGCTGTTCCGCAATATCCCGTTGGGATTGTCCAGCGTAGTAACTCAGCTCCAAGACCTCCCGCTGTCGATCATTCAGCGTCGTGAGAGCTGCCCGCACTAACGCTCGCTGTTCCTGTTGGGTAACGTGTTTCATAGGTGTCGCTGCATCAACACCAGCCTGATTGTGATGCCATTGATTCAGATACTTTTTTTGGGTAGATTGAGCCCTCAACCGATCAATCACCCGAGAGCGGGTCACCGTAGTCAAATAGCTGGCCAAAGAACCCCGACTCGCACAATAGGACCGGGTACGCAGCAAACTCAGAAATATCTCTTGGGTTAAGTCCTCTGCCTCTGACACCCGCCGTAGTCCTTTCATGGCAATGCCATAGACCAAACTGCCATAGCGATCATAGAGAATGCCCAACGCGGACAGTTCCCCTTTCCACAGTCGAGCAATCACAGCCCCATCGGCCTCACGCCCCATCACAGATGTCCCATTGATTGCCAGAGTCACAACCCTACTCAGCCGCTTTCCATAGATATACGGCTACCAATTCATATCGGATGCATAGCCGTTGCTGATCCTCGAAATGGCGTCATTTGAGATCGTTCACAGGTATCGCGTCATGCTCAAATCGGCTCATTTCCCCAATCCGTAACAGCATTTTGATACCCCCACGCCTAGCCATAAAAAAGGGAGAACTGACGTTCTCCCGGTTTGGCTTAATTTATCTGTTTCCGTTTTCAGGGAATAGTCTTAGGCAGTTTGCTTACGCTTGCGGCTGGCAGCGACAAAACCACCCACGGCCATGAGGGCGAAAATAGTGCCAGGTTCAGGGACATCTTCTACGACATCTTCCACCAGCTCTACGCGGAAGCGAGCAACCTGGTAGTCAGGCGCTGTAAAGTCAGCACCCGTAAAGTTTAGAGGCAAACCATTGAGGGCACTAGAGTCTGTGGTACCCAGAATGTTACCCACGGTCAGACCCGGGTGCTCAGTGACCACACCATTTTCATCGGTGCCCGTATTGGGTGCCGCCTGTCCCAAGAACGCTGTACTGAAGGGCAATTCATCATTGACCTCGGTACCACCGTCCAGCACTTCGTTGCCTAGGACGATAAAATCAGCCCCTAGGAAATTACCCGCATCATCAAAGATTTCATGGGCAAAGGGATTACCGTTGGCGATGAAGGCATCGTTACTAGGAATCACCATGGAGGCATAGCTAAAGTATTGATTCGTGGAAGGATCCACATCCAATAGGAAACTAGTTAGCTCACCAGGCTCTAAAGGAGGAGGACCATCGCTTAGCAAGGTCGCTTGAACACCATCAGGATTAGCGGCGGCAAAAGCATCCGTTAGCTGAGCAGTGGAACCGTCTTCTACGAGAGACTCTAATCCCGTAAAGTCAGCTAGGGATTCATTCCGGTTGTACAGGTCAAATGAACCATCGTGAAAACCAACCCAGGCTGGAGTCAAGAAGCCACCGTTAATAGGGGCTAGGTTCTCAACAGTCACCCGCAGCGTAGCCGCCGAGGCCGACGCCGCCATTGTCGTCACAGTTCCCAAAGCCATCGCACTAGCTAACGCTACGCGGTGGGAACGAAGAACAAACTTATTCATACCTAGAGTGATAAAACTTCAGTGGAAATACCAGAGCCCTTCATGAACATGCATGGAGCCCCCAACAATCGGAGGCACCACATCTCACACGAAAAGGTCATCCCCTGGTAAGTATTCTTAAGGAGGGGAGTAATTTTCCGCTGAGGGGATTTTGAAAAACCACTGAGAACTCTGTAACAGAGATAAGGAGTCCCTGAGAATATCCTGAGGGATACAGTGAAAACTCCTGGCCTATAGTAATACCACAAGGAAACTAGGATTTTTCATGGTTAACGCATCCAGTAAAACACTGACATCCCTCAGTCAGCATGCCTGCTTCGGCGGCACTGTTGGTATCTATAGCCATCAGTCTGAGCAATGCCACTGTCCCATGAAGTTTGCGGTGTATGTGCCACCCCAGGCGCAGAGCCAACCGGTTCCTGTGCTTTATTTTCTGGCTGGCCTGACCTGCACGGAGCAAAATTTTATCACCAAGGCCGGAGCCCAGGCCTATGCCGCCCGCCATGGCTTGATGTTAGTGGCCCCCGACACGAGCCCCCGTGGGGATGATGTGCCAGATGAAGAGGGCTGGGATTTTGGCAGTGGAGCTGGGTTTTATGTCGATGCTACTGAAGAGCCATGGGCCACACACTATCGCATGTATAGCTATGTGACCGAGGAGTTACCGGCCGTCATCCAGAGCAACTTTTCGGTTAATGCTGCCAAGCAGGGTATCTTTGGCCATTCCATGGGAGGCCACGGCGCCCTGGTGTGTGGTCTTCGAAACCCAGAGACCTATCAGTCTATCTCTGCTTTTGCTCCGATAGCGGCCCCTAAACAATGTGCTTGGGGCCAAAAAGCATTGGGCAAATATCTTGGGTCGGACTCAGCCACTTGGAGTGACTATGATGCTAGCGAATTGGTGAAACACCATGGGCAGGCAGATCGCCGAATTCTAATTGATCAAGGGTTGGCGGATTCCTTCCTAGAACAACAACAGTTAAAACCTGAGCTGTTTAAGGCCGCCTGTGAACAGGCCGGACAACCCATCACCCTAAGAATGCAGCCCGATTATGATCACGGCTATTACTTTATTGCTAGCTTTATGGAAGACCACATCAAACACCATGCCCAGGTACTGTGCCCATAGGCTGGCAACGCCCGTAGGACACAGCAACTATGTTATGGCGGCAATAACAAAGGAGACGGGCGGGCAATGTGATATCCCTGCATAAAGTCAATGCCAATTTGCTGCACCAGATGACAAATCGCTGGAGTTTCCACAAACTCGGCGATGGTTTGTAACCCCATCACCCTGACAACATTGTGAATAGACTCCACGATGGCAATGGCGGTATCGTCCACCGCCATATCAGCAATGAACTTGCCATCAATTTTGACGTAGTCGATGGGGAGTGATTTTAGATAGGCAAAGGATGACATGCCGGTGCCAAAATCATCGAGGGCAAAGGATAGGCCTAATTGTTTCAGGTGTCGCATAAAGTCCGCCGCTTGGCTCAGATTTCTGACGGCTGCTGTTTCGGTAATTTCAAAACAAATTGCCTGATGGGAGAGGGGAATGGTGGCTAACTGATTGGTCAAAAAGCCCAGGAAGTCTTCATCTCCTAGACTCATCCCCGAGAGATTAATCATATAGACATTGTTTGTCGCCATGGTGGCTGGATGGGCTAGGTACTCTAGGCAGCGGCTAACGACCCAGCGGTCAATGGCTACCATGAGATCGTAGCGTTCGGCTGCGGGGATAAATTGTCCAGGGGTAATTAAATCGCCATTTTCATCGATCATCCGCAACAAGATTTCGTAATGGTGGCTGTCGCTCCCTGGCTGGGTTGCTCTGATGGGTTGAGAGAACAGGCAAAAACGGTCTTGATCGAGGGCCTGTTTAATGCGTAAACTCCATTGTTGCTGGCCGCGCTGTTGCAATATGTCGGCATCATCTGCTTGGTATAGCTGAATGCGATTGCGTCCTTTGGCTTTGGCTTTATAGCAAGCTGCATCTGCCGCACTCACCGCTGATAATGGGTCTAGCATGTTTGCGTTCAATCTGACTAGGCCAATGCTGATGCCGATTTGAAAGGTATTGCCCTCCCACACAAATTGCAATTCTTGAATCACTGTCCGAATTTTTTCGACAATGGTGATGGCTTCATGGATGCGGCAGCCATAGAGAATGAGGCCGAATTCATCTCCACCTAAACGGGCAAATGTGTCAACATGCCGCACTTGTTTTTTGATTAACAGGGCCACTTGTTGCAACAGCTTGTCGCCTGCCGTATGACCACAGGTGTCGTTGACGATTTTAAAGCGATCTAAGTCTAAATAGCAGAGAACATGGTTTTTGTGGGAAAGGTCCATGAGAGTCGCCGTGAGAATCTCTTCAAACCGATAACGGTTGGCTAATCCGGTTAGGCTATCGTGTCCCGCTTGCCACGATAGCTGTTGGGCAAGTTGGCGGGCTTGGGTAACATCGCGAAATACCATGACGGTACCTAGGAGTTGTCCGGTGCGATCGCAAATGGGAGCTGCCGAATCATCGATGCCATACTCAGTGCCATCACGGGAT